>CAZDYS010000623.1:0-2746 GCA_964509445.1 uncultured Planctomycetaceae bacterium | reverse complement strand
CCTCGAAGGCGACGCCGAAGAAGGGGACGTCGGTGTCGGGGGGCGAGTCGGTGGGGCCGCCGGTCTCCGGGTCACCGGTCGGGCTGTCGTCGCCCGAGTCGGGTGGCGAGTCCTTGCCACTGTCGGCGGTGGTGGCGTCTCCGGTCGAGCCGGAGTCCGGCGGCGTGCCCGAGTCGATCCACACCGTCGGCATCTTCGCCGGATTCGCGTCCCAGGGCGCGCTCGCGAAGCACGACGACCCGACCAAGGCCTCGCGACCCTTCGACAAGGATCGCAACGGCATCGTGATCTCGGAGGGCGGTTGCCTCTACGCGCTGGAGCGCCTCGACGACGCGCTCGCGCGCGGCGCGCGGATCCACGCCGAGCTGATCGGCCACTGCGTGAACTCCGACGGCACCGACTTCGTGCTGCCCGACCCGGAGGGCCAGAACGCCTGCATCCGCGGTGCGCTGGCCAAGGCCGGCCTCGAGCCCGACCAGATCGACCTGGTCTCCACCCACGCGACCTCGACGCCCTCGGGGGACGTGAGCGAGGCCCAGGCGATCCGCGAGGTCTTCGGCGACGCCGAGAGCGTCTACGTCAACAACACCAAGAGCTTCATCGGCCACGCGATGGGCGGCGCCGCCGCCCTCGAGCTGGCCGGAAACCTGCCGTCGTTCACCGACGGCATCGTCCACCCCACCATCAACGTCGATCAACTGGACCCCGCCTGCGAGGTCCGGAACCTGGTCATCAACGAGCCCCGTGACGTCGGTCGCGTCGACACGATCCTGAACATGTCCTTCGGCATGCTCGGCATCAACTCGGCCGTGGTCGTCCGCAAGTACGAGGCGTGACCAACAACCCTCTGCCTCCATCATGACGAAAGAAGACGTCGTCCTCGCCATCAAGGACATCATCACGACCATCGCTCCGGACGAGGACGTGACGAACCTCGACCCCGCCGAGCGACTGCGCGACCAGATCGACCTCGACTCGATGGACTTCCTCGACATCGTGATGGAGCTGCGCAAGCTCTACGGCGTCCAGGTCCCCGAGGAGGACTACAAGGAGCTCGCGACGCTCGACGGCTGCGTGGCCTACCTCCACCCGCACCTGGCGGAGAAAGAGCTGCACTGCGCCGCGAGCGCCTAGGGCACTCGCCGCCCGCGTGACCCGTGCACTACGACGCGATCCTCATCGGCGCGGGCATGAGCGGGCTCGCTGCCGCGCTGCGCATCGCGATGTCCGGTGCGCGCGTGGTCGTGCTCGAGAAGCATGAGCTCTGGGGCGGGCTCAACTCCTTCTACACGAAGGACGGTCACGCGTTCGACGTCGGCCTCCACGCCCTGACCAACTACGTCCCGGCGCGCACGCGCGGCGCGCCCCTGACGCGCGTCCTGCGCCAGCTGCGCATCCGGCACGACGAGCTGCGCCTCGGCGAGCACCGGCACTCCGAGCTCCGCGTCCCCGGCGTGACGCTGCGGTTCTCGAACGACCTGGAGCTCTTGTGCTCCGAGGTCGAGCGCGCGTTCCCGGGCGAGATCGACGGCTTCCGGAAGCTGATCGACGCCGTGCGCGCCTACGACCTCGACAACGAGCAGCGTCCCGAGGAGAGCGGCCGCGAGGTGCTCGCGCGCTACCTCTCGGACCCGCTCCTAGTCGACCTCCTGATGCTGCCGCTGACCTTCTACGGGAGCGCGCGAGAGCACGACGTGGAGTGGGACCAGCTGGTCGTGCTCTTCCAGAGCGTGTTCCTCGAGGGGCTCTCCCGCCCCGAGGGCGGCATCCGCAGCTTCCTGAACCTGATCATCAAGCGCGCGAAGAAGGCCGGCGTCGAGATCCGCCTGAAGAGCGGCGTCGAGCGCGTCCTGGTCGAGGACGGCGTGTGCCGCGGCGTCGTGCTCGAGAACGGCGAGGAGCTGACCGCCGAGCGCGTGCTCTCCTCCGCCGGCTACGTGGAGACGATGCGCATGTGCGGCGCAGCGAGCGAGACGGAGCACGTCACGCCCCGCGACCGCGGCCGCCTGAGCTTCGTCGAGACGATCGACGTGCTGGACCGGACGCCCCACGAACTCGGCGTCGACGCCGCCACGGTCTTCTACACGACGCGCACGCCGTTCCAGTACCGCGTGCCGGAGGAGCTGGTCGACGTGACCTCCGGCGTGATCTCGTTCCCCTCGAACTTCGTCGCCGAGAAGCAGCCCGAGCCGCTCGCGCGCGTGACGGTCCTCGCGAACCACGACCGCTGGTGCGCGCTGCCGGAGGACGAGTACCGCGAGGCCAAGGAGCGCGCCTCCGCCGCGGCGGTCGCGGAGGTCACGACCTTCCTGCCCGACTGGCGCCAGCACGCGACCTACCGCGACGTGTTCACGCCGCGCACGATCCGCTTCTTCACCGGCCACGACCAGGGCGCCGTCTACGGCAGCCCCGTCAAGCGCAAGGACGGCCGCACGCCGATCGAGAACCTGGTCGTGATCGGCACGGACCAGGGCTTCCTCGGTGTCGTCGGCGCGATGGTGTCCGGCGTGCTGATGGCGAACCGGCACGTCGTGGCCGGGCTCGCTCGCTCGACCTCGGAGGAGGCGCACGCATGACCGGCGACCTCAAGCCGCGCTACTTCAAGGGCTCGACGGACGGCAAGAAGCCGCTCACCTTCGACCCCCTGACCAAGGCACGGGAGCGCTACGACGTCGTCGTGATCGGCAGCGGGCTGGCGGGCCTGACGGCCGCGAACATCCTCGGTCGGGCGGGCCACTCGGTCTGC
>CAZDYS010000622.1:0-2747 GCA_964509445.1 uncultured Planctomycetaceae bacterium | reverse complement strand
GAAGCGTCCGTCGCGCTCGACCAGCGCGCGCAGGTGGGCTCGACCGGCCTCGCTCTTCCCGGTCGCCAGCTCGAGATGAGCGAGACGCCACTGCGCGTGTTCGCCGAGCAGGTTCGAGACCGGCACGACCTCGGCGTAGAGCCGGCGCGCCTCTTCGACGTCCCCGAGCGCCTCGCGCGAGGCGGCGAGGTAGAAGCGCGCCGGTCCGGGCTCCTCCTCCCGGGCCAGCACGGACCGGAGCCCCTCGCTCGCTCGCTCGAAGTCGCCCGCGACGTAGGCCTCCATGGCGGTCGCGAAGGCGCTGCGTCCGGGGCCGTCGGAGCGGAGGTCCGTGGGCAGGTAGATCGGAGGAGACAGCCCGGCGTGCTCGCTCCCCGGGGGGCTCCCCGAGAACGGAAGCAGGACCAGGAGGAGCGCCGCGGCCGCCGCCAGCGCGAGCGCGAGCGGCAGACGGAGCCGCCCCGGCTCCGAGACCCGTCCGGGCGCGGTCTCCGGGAGGAAGGTCTCGAGGTGCGCGCGCTCCGCCTCCGCCGCACCCGCCAGGTCGGCCAGGAAGTCGAGCTCGTCGGAGGCGCCGGGATCCGCGTCCGGACGCGACAGCACGCGCTCGAGCAGGTGCTCGGCGTCTCCCACGAGGCGATCTGCAGAGGGTCGGTTCGTCATGCGGAGGTGTCCCTGTCGAGTCGCTCGAACTCCTCACGCAGCCGCGCGAGGAGCGCTCGTTCGCGCGAGTGCAGCGTCGAGATGGGGAGACCGGTGGCGTCCGCGATGCACGCGAGCGTCTCGCCCCGCAGGAAACGACGTGCGACGAGCTCCGCGTCGAAGCCCTCGAGCGAGCGCACCAGCCCTTCGAGGATCGCCTGGCGCTCCCGCACCGCCGCGAGCGCGAGCGGGTCGCACTCGCCCGCGCGCAGCTCGTCCTGCACGTTCGTCAGCGGCTCCGGCGCAGGCCGGCGGTGCGTGGAGTGCGCCAGGTTGCGAACGGAGCGCAGGTAGTAGTTGCGCGCGTGCGCCGTGCTCGCGAAGCGCTCTTCCCCCGAGCGAACAGCGCGGAGCAAGGCCAGCGTCGCCTCCTGCACCACGTCCTCGGCCTCGCTGCTCTTGCCCGTCCACGCGCGCGCGAGGTGCTTGGCCAGCGGTCGATAGCGAACGAGGAAGGCGTCCCAGGCGAAGTCCATCCGCGCCCCAGAGTACCTCCGTCGCGGACGCCGTGTGGAGACGGATCACGGGTCCTGGGTCACGACGCGCCGCTTGTGCTTCACGCGCACGTTCGTGATCGAGAAGCAGTTCGTCGAACTCTCCACCGCGGCGGTGATCAGCATCCCGCGCGCGAGGACGTCGGTGTCGAAGAGGACCCCGTCGGCGATCATCGTGAAGCGGTAGACCAGCTGGTCGTCTCCCCCGCCCAGCGCGGTCGTGTCGAGCACGCCGTTCACGCCGTACCAGGCGTGCACGCTGGACTGCTGGAACGCGTAGGCGAGACTGGACCCTGTCGACCCCCAGATCACCCCGCACGCACCGCCGGTGATCACGCCTCCGGGGACGAAGGTCCCGGTCCTCGTGTCGAAGTAGTCGTCGCTGAAGCGCACGTCGAAACCGGGGAACGCCGGATGGAAGCCCGGGCCAGGAGCCGGGGGGAAGTTGCCCGTGCAGGCCATCGCTCCGCCCCAGCACGGACCGAAGATCGGGTCGAGCGGAACCGGCGTCGGCGGGGTCGTGCCCGTGTCCCAGGTGCAGGGGATGCGAACCTCCACGCAGACCAGGAAGGGCGTCTGCCCGTCGGCCGGCACGTCGCGGTCGACCGTGCTGAGCCAGTCCTCGGTCCAGATCGAGATGGTCGGCGTCTGGGACGAGAGCACGCCCATGTAGGAGACGTCCCAGCCGTGTCGGAACTTCGTGCGCGCGCGCGCGCCGTGGAGGCGCGCGACCAGGTTCGTCGCCATGTCCCCGTTCAGGTCGGCGACGAAGTACTGCACCGGGTCGAGGATCCAGGACACGGTCGTGGTCTGGCTCCCCCCGTGCTCGATCTCCGACCCGATCAGCTCGAAGAAGCTCGCCAGGTTCGTGCCCGCGGGGATGGGCACGCCGTTGAAGAAGAAGTCGTCGTCCGCGAAGACCTCGAGCTGCGGGATCGCCGGGTGAGGATCCCCCTGGACCCCGTCGGCGTTCACGTCCGTCGGCAGAGGCGCGGCGGCACCGGGCGACGGGATCGTGGTCCCCTCCCGAACGGTGGTGAGCGGAGGACCGTCCTGCTCGAGCGAGAGCTCCAGCACGATCTGCCAGGATTCCGGGTTCGGGCTGGTGCCGTGGAACAGCGGCACCTCCTCCTCGGAGCCGGGCTGGTTCGGATCCGTCGGCGTGGGCGAGAGGAACTCGATGGCCGTGTTCGACCGACAGATGGGGATCTCCTGGACGCTCTGGACCGTCGGCGTCTGGGCCGAGGCGGCCGCGGCGAGCGGTCCGACGAGGAGGAGGGGCAGCGCGCGAAGCGGGTTCTGCATGGAGCGAGGGGGCTGGGAGCGTGGGGACGGACGCAGGCCTCGGGGCCTGCGCGGGGCTGTCTTCGCGTTCCCGCCGCGATTTCCGACGCGATCCCGGAATTCTTCGCCCGTGCACTAGGCTGCGTCCGTCCGGGCCCCGCGTCGGAGCCTGGCCTTTTCGCTTCGGGGCTCCATTTCCCTCGCCCGCGGGGCCGATAGCCCCCAGCGTGTTTCCTCGTCCCTCCTCCCAAGGGCCGTCCCGCCCGC
>CAZDYS010000621.1:531-2750 GCA_964509445.1 uncultured Planctomycetaceae bacterium | reverse complement strand
AGAGCGTCATTCGCCAGGGCTGCCTGGCGGACCGCCGCAAGCGCTACGAGTCCGCCGCCGCCTTCCTCGACGCGCTCGAGAAGATCGCCGACTGAGATGCTCACCGTCGGGCTGGGTCTGTTCGTCCTGGCCGCGAGCCCTCAAGAGCCCGGGGTCTGGGAGGGCCTTCGGGCGGGTCCTCACGAGGTCGGTTTCCGCTCGAGCTGGGCACGGGATGCGGAACGCCCGTTCGAGATCCGTCTGGAGGAGGGCCTGGTCTACGAGGGGCCTCGGCCGATCCTCGTGCTGGAGTGGTACCCCGCGCAGCCGAGCGGAGATCTCGGAGGGGTCGGGATGTCGCACGAGGCCCTGTTCGACATCGAGACCGACGCGCCGGGGCTCGGCGCACTCAGCAGGGCGCTGGCGCGTCACGCGCGCGAGGTGGCGATCGGGGAGATCACGGGCTGGAAGGAGAGTCGGACAGCTCGGGAGGAGGAGGCGCTCGCAGGCCTGTTCGCTCGCGCGACGCCCTTCCTGCGCGACGCGCCGGAGCTGGAGGGTGAGGCCCCGCCCCTGGTCCTCGTGCACTCCGGCGCGGCCTCTTCCTTCGAGGACAACGCCCTCCTGTGTGGTTTCCTCGCCAGCCACGGCTTCCGCGTTCGCTCGAGCGCGTTCCTCGACGGAGAGGGGACGTCGCTGGGGATCGACGGCGGCCGCGCCTCGATCCTGGACCTGGCGTTCCTGGCCGAGCACGAGCGCGTCGCCGGAGAGGAGGTGCCGATCGCCTACGTCGGGCACAGCCTCGGCGCGCAGGCGGTCCTGAAGGCCGCGGCCTCCGGCGACGGTCGCGCGCAGGCCCTGGTGCTGCTCGACACGACGCAGGACTACTACACGCTGGAGACCCCGGTCTACGCGGGGTTCGTCCGAGAGGTGCTCGCGGGGAGCGAGCGGGTGAGCCAGTCCATCCTCGCCACCGCCAGCCCTGTGGCCGCGTTCCTGCTCCTGGACAGACTCGAGGGAGCCGAGCGTCGCTACCTGACCTTTCCCACGCTGGACCACAACGAGTACCTCTCCCAGGGTCTCCAGCACGTGCGCTTCGAGGAGCTGGCCGGGCGTGCCGTGGAGGACGCTCGCGAGGTGCGGCAGGAGTTCGTCTCGCTCTGCGAGTACGTCCTGGCCTTCCTGCGCGCAGAGCTTCTCGGAGGGGACGCGGACCGGAGGGCGCTCGACGAGGTCTATCGAGGCGCCACGCTGGGGGCGGGCATCCATCTCGAGTCCGCCGCCGTCGGAGACACCTCTCCTCCGCCCTTCCGCCCCTCCGAGGGAGTGCCCACGCCGCGTCAGTTTCCGCACGTCCTCGCGGACCTCGGTGCCGAGGGCGTGCGCGATCTGTTGCGAGTCCAGGGCGACGGCGCTGCCGCCCGGCCTCTGTCCGAGAGCCGCATGCTCCTCGGCACGGCCCTGTTCACGCTGATCGACCGCGGAGACCCGGAGGGGGCGCGCACCCTCCACGGCTTCCTCGAGTCGTGGTGTCCCGGTCTGCTCGGCGTGCTCTGGTTCCAGGCGGAGTTCTCCCGCCTCCTGGACCGTCCCGACTCCGAGCGTCGGATGCTGCAGGCCCTCCTGGTCCTCGATCCGGACCACGCTCTGGCTCGCGAACGGCTGGAGAAGCGGGAAGCGCGCTGAGGCCGCTGCTACTTTGGAGGCGTCATGACGCAGCCCGAGTTTCCCGACCGCTTCAATCTGGCCGCCTACTACCTCGACCGGAACCTGGACGAGGGGCGTGGGGACAAGCCGTGTCTGTTCGTCGGCGACGAGGCCCGCACCTACGCCGAGATCGCGTCGGCGTCGCGCCGGGTCGCCGCCGCCCTGCGGTGGGCCGGCGTGCGGCCGGAGGAACGCGTCCTGATGCTGCTCCCGGACGGCTTCGCGTTCGCGGAGACCTTCTTCGGCGTGCTGCGCGCGGGGGCGGTGTTCGCGATGGTGAACCCGCTCCTGAAGACGAAGGACTACGCCTACTACCTGGCCTACTCGAAGGCGCGCGTCGTCGTCGCGCACGCCTCGGTCCTGCCGGAGCTCGAGCCCGCCGTCGAGGCGTCGCGCTACTGCGAGCGCGTGCTCGTCGTCGGGGGCGACGCGCCGGCCGGGTCGAGCTGGGCCTCCTACGACGACGCGCTGGCGGAGGTCGACCCCGACGGACCGGACGGCGACCTGTCTTACGACGGCGTGCTCGGGAACAA
>CAZDYS010000621.1:0-521 GCA_964509445.1 uncultured Planctomycetaceae bacterium | reverse complement strand
TCCGGCTCGACCGGTCAGCCGAAGGCCTGCGTCCACACCCACGCGGACTTCGCGTTCAACACCGAGCGCTACGCGCTGCGCGTGGTCGGCTACGAGGAGTCCGACGTGTGTCTGTCGGTCCCGAAGCTGTTCTTCGGCTACGCCACCGGGACGAACCTGATGTTCCCGTTCCGGGTGGGCGCGCGCGCGGTGCTGTTCCCCGGCCGCTCGCCCGCCGACGCGCTCTACGACCAGATCGCCGCGCACCGTCCGACGCTGCTGACCAGCGTCCCGACGATGATCAACAACATGCTTCGCTCGGAGCGCTGCGCGGACGCCGACCTCTCCTCCCTGCGCATCTGCCTGTCCGCCGGCGAGGCGTTGCCCGCGCCGCTCTACCAGGAGTGGAAGGAGCGCACGGGCGTCGAGATCCTCGACGGCATCGGCTCGGCCGAGATGTTCCACATCTACGTGTCGAACTACCCCGGCGACGTGCGCCCCGGAAGCCTCGGCCGGGTCGTTCCTGGCTACGAAGCGGTGGT
>CAZDYS010000620.1:0-2762 GCA_964509445.1 uncultured Planctomycetaceae bacterium | reverse complement strand
GGTGATCTTCGAGGAGTTCAAGGGCACCGGCAACATGGAGCTCGTGCTCGACCGGCGCCTCTCGGACCGCCGCATCTATCCGGCGATCGACATCGCGCGCTCCGGCACCCGGAAAGAAGAGCTGCTCTTCACGACCGAGGAGATCCAGCGCGTGTGGATGCTCCTGAAGGTGCTGAACGAGCTCGATCCGGTCGAGGCGATGGAGATGCTCATCCAGAAGATGCGCCGCACCAGCTCGAACGGAGAGTTCCTGCTGACGATCGGCAGCTGACCCTCGACGCGCGGCGGCCGTTCCGGCGGGAACTCCTTTCCTCCCCGTAAGCCGCCGCGTAAGAGCGCCCGATTCTGCTGGATCCTCTGTAGCCCGCTCCCCGGCCCGCCCGAGAGGTTGCCCCGGGAAGAGCTGGCCCAGGGGAAAGCTATGGGGATCCAGGGGAGCGGACTTCGCGTCCGCAGCAGAAAGCAACACGAACGCACCGGTTTCACGCTGATCGAGCTCGCTGTCTCGATGTCGATCCTCCTGATCGGGATCGTCAGCGTGGTCTCCGCCACCTCGCGCATGCACGGCCTGCGCAAGCACAACCGCGAGCGCATCATCGCGTTCAACGGGTTGCGCTCGATGGCGGAACGCATGAGCGCCCAGTCGTTCCGACTCTCCCGGGAGGACCCGGAGACCTGGTCGACGGAGCTGCTCGCGATCTACGGACCCGGCGGAACGCAGGGCGACGTGTTCGACGTGCGCGGCCTGAACGTGGACCGCGGCGAGGAGAACGTCGGGCGGATCCTGTTCGTGACCAACGAGACCTGGACCGATGCCGACGTCGGCGCCCAGGCGGCCATGCCCCGCGACCTGAACGGGGACGGGGACGAGAACGACCCGGACGTGAGCGCCGACGCGCGCGTGCTGCCGGTCGTGCTCTCCCTCCAGTGGTACGGCCAGTCCGGCTCGCAGACCCTCGACCACGTGATCTACCTCACGCAGTACTGATGAACACCCTACGGAGAAGGCCGGACCCCGCCCGCCGCGGAGTGGGCATGCTCGAGGTCGCGATCTCGGTGACGCTCTTCACCGTCGTGATCCTCTCGGCGATGTCGATGATCGAGTCCGGCGGCAAGCTCTCGCGCTCGACCCTCGAGGTCGCGGCCGTCGAGGAGCAGTCCCAGGGCATGCTGTACCGCCTCGAGCGCGAGCTCGCGAACGCGTCGATCTGGACCGACGGGACCTCCGCCCTGGGCGCGGACCTGGGCGCCGGAGCCACGGACGCGATGATCCTGGACTCGAGCCTCGGCTTCCCGCCCTTCGGCTGGGTCGTGCTCGCGCCCGGAACCGCCGGGGAGGAGATCTGCCGGTACGAGGCGCTCGACGCCGACGAGGAGACCCTGCGGACGCTCACCCGCGCCCAGGGCTGCACCGAGGCCTCCGGCTTCGCCGGCCAGGCCACGGACGTCTACTGGGCCGGTCACGCCGAGTGGCTGGGCGAGATCGCCCCGCCGCTGCCCGGCGACCGCGTCACGATCGAGGAGGGCGTCCAGGTGGCGTTCCGCGGCAGCGGCGCGGGCTTCACGTTCGAGAAGCCGGTCGACCCGACCGGCGGGAACAACGTGCTCAACCGGGACGACCTGTTCTGGGGCGCGGACTTCGGCCCCGCCGGCCCCACGGAGACCGGCAAGATCGCGTTCTACTTCGAGCCCAAGACCGCGTTCGTCGAGGCCGACGAGCGCCACGACCTGAACGAGGACGGCGACTTCGGCGACACCTTCGACGTCGGGCAGATCCGCCGCATCTCGTGGGACACGACGAACCCGGGGGTCTACGAGGACGTGGGGCTCGGCCCCTCCGCGGTCGTCCAGGAGCGCTGCAACTGGGGCGGAGACCTCAACGACGACGGCTTCGCGGACCCGCTGTTCCTGTGGAACCCGAACACGCGAATGCTGCACGTGCGGATCACGATGGTCGGCCACTCTCGCGAGATGCCGATCACGCGCACGATCGAGTCCTACACGTTCCTCCGCAATCGGCCGGAGGGCATCGGAGACATCTAGGGAAGTGAGGGGGATGCGGGCCGGAGTGGGAAGCCGGACCGCGGGGAGCACCATGAAAGACAACCAGAACTACCGTTCCGCCGCGCGTCGCGGCATCGCCATCGTACCGGTGATGCTCGTCGTCTCGGGCCTCGCCATCTTCACCATGGCGCTGGTCACCGCGACCATGTCGGGCGCGCGCTCGAACAACGTGCAGTCCGAGGACTACCACCTGGCGAGCGCCGTCGAGTCCGTGTCCGTCCTGGCGATGGACCAGATCTGGCGCGACTTCGAGGCCTACGTCGACGCTGGTGCGAACCGAGACCTGACGATCACGGACTTCCGCACGTTCATGAACACCGAGGAGATGTTCGACGAGGCGGGTACGTTCGACACCGACGGGGACGGAGTCGTCGAGACGATCCCGGGTCCGGAGGACGGCACCGACCTGATGCCGCTCCTCGACCTGCCCCAGCGAGGCGGCAACACCCAGTTCAACGACGTCAACATCGACGCGGTGCAGATGGTGAGGATCGACCTGCCGGGAGCCGGCGGCTTCCCCACGGACGTCACGCAGCTGTTCATCACCGTCTCCGCCAGCACGACGCGCGCGGCGGGCATCGTGAACCCGATCATGAACCGCGCGGTCCAGCAGGTGTACACGGTCGAACCCGATGCGTTCGACGGCTTCGAGTACGCGATGCTGGCGAACAACGTCAACTGCATCTTCTGCCACACGA
>CAZDYS010000619.1:0-2765 GCA_964509445.1 uncultured Planctomycetaceae bacterium | reverse complement strand
GGCTCGAGCGGGGGCGGGTCGGCTCGACTCCCGTGGTGCTCGACGGCGCCCACGTCCCCGGCAGCCTTGAGCTCGTCCTGGAGGAGGCGGGGACCCTGGCCGGACGGCCGGGGAAACCGGTCGTGGTCCTCGGGGCGGGGGCCGACAAGGACCTCCCAGGGCTCCTCAAGGTGCTCCGAGGCCGTGTCGATAGGGTGCTCTGTACCTCCCTGGGACGAGGACCTCACGCGAGCCCCGAACGCCTTCTCGAGGAGGCGCGGAAGGAAAGAGTGCCGGCCGAGGCGCACCCCGATCCCGAACGAGCACTCCACATGGCATTGCGAACCGCAGGAACGAGCGGCTGGGTCCTGGTGACCGGCTCGCTGCACCTCGTCGGACGACTGCGTCGACTGGTGACGAAGGAGGACGCGTGACGACCATGACGCTCGTCTCCGACCTCATCCTCACGGATGCGTTCCTCATCAAGGGGCAGGTCGAGAACAAGTACACGCGCCTCTCGCAGCTCCTGGACGAGTACCGGAAGTACTTCGTCAAGATTCGCGACGCGACCCTGGTGGACCTGAACACGCGCGATCGGATCAGCACGCCGCTCCTGCACGTCAACGTGGACGAGATCCTGCTCGCTCACGAGCTGATCGAGACCGCGGGAGACCCGCACGCCGCGAAGCTGGCCGACGACATCGACGTGCAGCGCGTTCGCGCGTTCTACACGGGCAACCTGAACGTCGAGATCGCCGGTCACGTGCGTCCGGGCTGCTACGAGGCGGACGACCGCGCCACGCGTCGCTTCTTCGTGATGCAGAACCCCGAGGTGCGGGGCATGAAGACGGAGGGGGATCGAGACCTCGAGCTCTTGAAGGGCCTCTCCTACGCGATCCTGAACAAGACGCGGCTGTCGTACGTGTACGACTTCAACGAGTAGGACATGGTCCGCGGCCGTCGGCGTAGGATGCCGGCATGCCGCTCGAAGATCCGCTCTACCGGCCCGACGACCTCGACGACGCGTTCGAGGTCCGCGAAGCGCGTGGCCGGCGCAGCAGCGAGCACTGGGCGCTCCTGATCGTCTCCTCCGTCTGCGTGCTCGGCCTGGCGCTCTTCCCGGTCCTGCTGTCGCCCGACGAGCGCGGCTACGGAACGCACGAGCAGCTGGGATTCGACCCGTGCTTCCCCCTGGCCGCCTGGAACGTGCCGTGTCCCGGCTGCGGCGTGACGACCTCGGTGACGCACATCACGCACGGCAACGTGCTCGCTTCCCTGCGCGCGCAGCCGCTCGGCTTCCTGCTCGCCGTGGGGTCCGTCGTCGCGTTCCTGTTCCTCTGGAGCGAGCACCTGCGCGGGCGCGACGCCTGGAACCGCGTCGCCCTGTGGGGCTGGCCCCGGATCTTCCGCGGCTCGATCACCGTGATGGCTCTCGCGTGGCTCTACAAGATCGCGGCCGTGCGCGGCTGGCTCTGACCGCTTTCGACGATTCGGCCCAACGAAGCGTCAGCGCGGTTCGTTGAGGAGGACGATGCAGCGCCGGAGCCTCGACGACCTCAGGATCGACACGCCTTGCCCCAAGCGCTGGGCGGACCTCGAGGGCGGCGACGAGAAGCGGTTCTGCGACGAGTGCGGTCTGCACGTGGTCAACCTGTCCGCCCTCACGCGACGGGAGGCCGAACGGACCGTGCGGCGTCGCTCTGCCGGAGAGCGCCTGTGCGCGACCTTCCGCCGAGACCGCGACGGCAAGCTGTCGACGCGCGCGCCCGTCTCCTGGCGCCAGCGCCTGGTGACCTGGTCGATGAGCGTCCTGGCGGCGGCCGGGCTCGCGGCCTGCACCGAGGACGAGTCGGCGTCCGCGACCGAGACGACCGCACCCGGCGAGTCGGAGAGCGAAGAGCTGCCCGAGGAGACCCGGAGAGCGCTCGAGGAACTCGGCGGTATCGCCTTCCTGGGCTACGTCGGGGACTAGCGCGCGGAGTCGGCGTCGACCTCGGGCTCGCCGCGAGCTCCGTCCTCGAATCTCTGCGCGCTCAGGATCACGCCATGGCCGTCCGGGTCGCGCACCAGCAGGCCGTGCTCTCGCCAGTACGGGTTCGCCGGCGTCTGGAGCACGAGTCCGCTCTCCTCGATGCGGCGGCGCATCGCCGCGTGTTCCTCGCGGTCGTGCGGATAGATCACGAGCAGGTCGTCCTCGTCGAAGCGGTGCTGCGCGGGACGCGCGCAGGTCGTGAACTCGAGGTGCCAGTCCAGCTCCGCACGTCCGAGGAAGAGGCCGTCGTAGCCGTCGTGGTCCTCGAAGCGGCCGAGCACCTGCAGTCCGAGCACGCCGACGTAGAACGCCTCGATGCGGTCGAGATCGTCGGTGTGCCTCGCGACGCGGAGCGTGAGTCGAGCGTTCTTCATGGGCGTGCTGGCGGGGGTCGAGAGCTCGGGACCGGCACAACCCGTCGCGAGCAACGAGACGAGCAGGGTCGCCACGACGAGCTCGCTCCCGCTGCGGCGGGCGTTCCTCTGCACGGGGCGGCGGATCACCTCAGGGCGCCTGATCGGGCGGCGGTTCGGGCGTGTCGTCCTCCGGCGGCGGGACCAGTTCGTCGAGGATCTCGACGTAGCTCGCGTAGCGCGTCGGAGCGAGCCGGCCGCTCTCGACCGCCTCGTAGACCCCGCAGTCGGGCTCGTGGTCGTGGGAGCAGTCCGGGAAGCGGCAGCGCGCCTGGTGCGGAGCGAACTCCGGGAAGCAGTCGCGCAGCTCGGCCTTGTTGATCCCTGCGAGCCGGAACACG
>CAZDYS010000618.1:0-2768 GCA_964509445.1 uncultured Planctomycetaceae bacterium | reverse complement strand
ATCGGGGTGATCTTCCCCTTCAGCTGGAGCGCGGTGTCGTCCAGTTGACGCGCGACGTAGCGACGGGTGCCCGGGTCCTGCTGGAACCGGCGCAGGACCTCCGGGTCGCCGCTCGAGAGCACGAGGGCGTCCGAGAGGCGCATGAGCCCCGCGTGGACGGCCCAGTCCCGGATGGAGAAGGTCACGTTCTGCGGGACCGGCGTGCGGGAGTGGCGCTCGAGCAGCGACTGGATCGCGTCCAGCCCCATGCCCTCGCGCAGCGCGCGCGTGACGCCCTCCTGGGTGATGCGGAAGTGGAGGATCGACTCGATCTTCTCCCGCGAGCAGAAGCGGTCGAGGTCGTGGATGAGCTCGACGTCGTCGCCCGTCGGGAAGAGCACGACCTCGAAGTCCGGCGTGACCACCAGGGAGCCGACGCGACTCGGGACCGACGGTCCGATCGGGTCGAGCCCGAGGAGCCGCGCCGCGCTCTGGGTCAGGCGCATCGCGACCGGACGCTTCTGGGAGTCGTAGCCCAGGTCGATCAGCCCGAGCAGGTACAGCCGCTGGCGGATCCACTTCACGAGGTTCCAGGCGAGTCGCTGCGGGTCCTCGAGCGCGTGGAACCGCCCGCCCGAGGAGCGCTCGGCGAACTCCTGGTCGACCTTCAGGTCGTCCAGGGTCGAGAGGTAGTTGTTGCGCGCGACGAAGGGGAGGTACATCAGGTCGTACCAGGTCCCCGGCTCGATGCGCTTCAGGAGCCGCAGGAACATGTTGCGCATGCGGACCTGATGGAAGAGCTGCGCGTCCGCGGGCTGCTCCTCCAGCATGTAGTCGAGCAGCGCACGCTGCTTGGGAGCCAGGGCCAGTCCGGCCCAGTCGCGTCCCGCCGCCGTCAGGCGGAACGTCCGCTTTCCGGTGCGATCGATGAGGCCCGTCCGCTTGCAGAAGCGGAAGATGAACCGCAGCACCTCCTCGCGCGAGAGCTCGCGGCCGGGGTTCGGGATGAGGTGGTGCAGGATCTTCTTCTCGGTGGTCTTGAAGATCTCTCCGCGCACGGTGAAGCGCACCCCGTTCTCCTCGATGTAGGCGAGGAAGCGAGAGATGTTCGAGACCAGGTCGATCCCCAGGGAGAGCTCCTCGTGGGGTCGGTCCGGGTCGCCCGGCACCGCGACGCGGCGCAGCCAGGCCAGGGCGACCTCGTTGAAGACGACCAGCGTCTCGTCCTGGAGGTTCACGCCGTAGGCCCCGAGGTCGACCTCGCGCACCGTTCCGATCAGGGACTGCTCGAGGATCATCCCCCACCGTCGTCCGTTCCAGTGCGGCAGGTGCGTCTCCATGCGCTCGAATAGGTGTCGGGGGAGCACGCCACCGAACTCCAGGATCGCCTTCTCCACGAGCTCCTTGACGCCCTCCGGCAGCCGCTCGATGCGCGCGGCGCTGGCGGACTCCTGCGAGTACATCTTGTAGAGCTCGCGCAGGCGCGGCGGCGTCATGCGCGCGCTGCGTTCGGGGGACGAGTAGACCTGGTCCAGGTGCCCGCGCAGGGTCAGCGTCCCGAAGACCCCCTGCATCCGCTCGCGGCGGCGACGCTGCAGTCCGTCGGCCACCTCCCGCGGGATCCCGACCACGCGATCGCCGAGGCGCTCGAAGCGCGGGTCGTCGCCTTCGACGAGCAGGCCGTTGCGGCGCAGGGCCGCGATGCACGCCTCGAGGTCGTACTCGGACAGATAGGAGAGCGCCCGCGCGCGCGCGAGCTCCTCGCGGCTCTTGAAGAAGCGCGGTGCGGACAAGAGGTCCTCGACGACCGCCCCGAGGCGTCGACCGAGAGCGCCGACGCGTTCCTCGACGACCACCGGGTCCTTCATCCAGTCCCGGAGCTGCTCCCGCACCTCCTCCTCCTGCGCGGGAGGCTCGCCGTTCGTTCCGCCTTCCCAGAAGCGGTAGATCGTCGCGAGGTCGCTCTTCTTGGCGGACCGGAGGACGTCGGAGACGGCGAAGCCCTGCGCTCCGCTCGACCCGTTCTTGCCACCGGCCCCGTTGCGACCGTTGCGGCCGTTGTTCCCGCCGTGTCCGTTCCTGCTCTTCGCCTTCTTCATCTCACTCTATGCCGGAGCACCGGACTCCACCGTTCCGGGGAGCTCCCCAGCCTCCACGATCTCGTACGAGTACCCCTGCTCCGTCAGGAAGAGCTGGCGCTTCTGCGCGAACTCCTGGTCCCGCGAGCCGAGTGTGACCACCGCGTAGAACGCCGCCGCGGATCCGTCCGACTTCGGACGCAGGATGCGCCCGAGCCGCTGTGCTTCTTCCTGGCGCGACCCGAACGTGCCCGAGATCTGGATCGCGACGTTCGCGTCCGGGAGGTCGATCGCGAAGTTGCCGACCTTGGAGACGACGAGGATGCGCTCCTCTCCGGTGCGGAACGCGTTGTAGAGCCGCTCGCGCTCGACGTTGGGCGTCTTGCCGGTGATCAGCGGGACACCCAGGTGGCGCGTGAGCTCCTTCAGCTGGTCGATGTACTGCCCGATGACGAGCACGCGCCCTTCGGGGTGCCGCTCGATCAGGCGCTTGACGACCGCGATCTTGGCCGGGTTCTCCGAAGCCACGCGGAACTTGCGACGGGCGTCCGCGCCCGCGTAGGTCGAGCGCAGGGCCGGATCGAGCGCGACGCGGACCTCGGTGCAGAGAGCCGTCGCGATGAACCCCTGCCCCTCGAGGACCTTCCAGGGGACCTCGTAGCGCTTCTGCCTGCCCTGGAGGGAGCAGATGCCCTCGAGGGCAGCATGGAG
>CAZDYS010000617.1:0-2777 GCA_964509445.1 uncultured Planctomycetaceae bacterium | reverse complement strand
CGATCGGAGCCTCCTCCGCTTCCTCGCCACCGGCCAGCCAGGTGCCGAGCTCGTTCGCCTGACGCGCGGACAGGTCCCAGGCGTCGACAACGATGATCCCGTCCCGGGCGTCCGGCAGGAACGCGGCTTCGAGCTCCTCCGGCGTCGGCGAACCGCCGAGCACCTCGGAGATGCGCTCGCACATGTAGGTGGGCGTGTGCGCCTGCCACATCGCGCGCGGCGAGAGCTCGAGGTCGAAGCGCGGCACGAAGCGCGCGAGCGTGCGGTCGCGCGCGTCGCGGATCGCGTAGCTCGGTACCGTCCCCACGCGCTCACGAGCGCGTACCGGCTGCCGCCCCGCGCGGTCCTCGATCAGCCAGGCGACCCAGCCGGCGACGACGAGCACGACTGTCCCGATCACGACGAAGGCGCTCATCGGGCGAATGCCGGCGTGGGAGAGCATCGAGTCGCTCTTCACTGCTCGACCTCCACGCGCGTCCCGGACCACGGCGTCGCGTCTTCCTCCGCGTCGCCGCTCAAGAGCAGCCACTCCTCGTGCGCGTTGCGCGCACGCAAGAGCTCGATCTGTCGCTCCAGCGCCTCGCAGCGGTGCTGCCGCTGGTCCAGCTCACCGCCGCGCGCGCGGTTGCGCGAGGCGAGGAAAGACGTGCGCACGCCGGCGGCGACCGCCGTGGCGCAGACCAGGAGGGCGAGGAGCGCGCGCATCACGACTCCTCTCCCCCGTTCGGGCCGTCGGCTCCGCACAGGCGCAGTCCCAGACGCAGACGAGCCGAGCGCGCCCGAGGATTGACGCGGCGCTCGGAAGCCCCTGGTCCGAGAGGCTTCTTCGTGACGAGCTGCCAGCGACCCTCCCGGGCGCGCTCTGAGAGATAACGCTTCACCACTCCGTCCTCGCCGGAGTGGAACGTGAGCACGATCAGACGACCTCGATCGACGAGGACGTGCTCCGCGATGCGCAGACCGCGCGTGAGCTCGTGCCCCTCCTCGTTGACCGCGCGGCGCAGACTCTGGAAGACGCGCGTCGCGGGGTCGGTCTTGCCGCTCCGGCCACCGACCGCCTGGGCGATGACCTCGGCGAGCGGCAGCGTGCGGTGGAAGGGAGCGCGACGGCGCGACTCGACGATCGCGCGCGCGATGCGGCGGGAACGACGCTCGCCGCCCTCGTAGTAGAAGAGGTCCGCGAGGTCGGACTCGTCCCAGGTGTTGACGATGTCCGCGGCGGTGCGACGACGAGACGGATCCATGCGCATGTCCAGCGGCCCGTCGGCCTGGAAGCTGAACCCGCGCGGAGCCTCGTCGAAGTGCACGGAGCTGGCGCCGAGGTCGTAGAGCACTCCGACGGCGCGATCGATCCCGCGCTCGGTGCAGAGGGCGCAGAGCTGCGAGATCCGGCCGCGCGCGGTGACGACGCGGTCACCGAAGCCGTCGAGCTCGCGGCGCGCGTGCTCGAGCATCTCGGGATCCTGGTCGACACCGAACACCCGCACGTTCGGGAAGGTCTCGAGGATGGCGCGCGTGTGGCCGCCGGCCCCGAGCGTGCCGTCGATGACCCAGCCCTCGAGGTCCTCCGGCTCGCGAGATCCGCGCAGCGCGTCCAGCACCTCGTCCAGGAGGACCGGAACGTGCACTCGCCGCCGGCCGCGGCCCCTGTGTTGATCCTTGGCGATGACGGTCTCCTCCATCTTCGGGCCTCACTGCCCCGAGGGGGGCCCTCCCGATCCACCGCCACCGACCAGGACCACGTCCAGGTCGTCGAAGTCGTCCGCGTTGTCCTCCTCGAACTTCTCCCAGGTCGCGCGGTCCCAGATCTCGGCGCGGTCCGACACGCCGATCATCGCGACCTCGTTCTCGATGCCGGCGGACAGCCGGAGCTTCTCCGGGAGCACGAGCCGTCCGGAGGCGTCGAGCTGGCAGCGGTGGGTGTTCGAGAAGAACAGCCGCTGCATCTTCCGCTGCTGGGCGCCGCCGAAGGGCATCAGCTCGAGGCGCTCGCGCACGGCGGCGAAGCCCTCTTCGCTGAACAGGAACAGGCAGCCGTCGAAGCCGCGCGTGAGGACGACGGCGAGGTTCCCGTTGGCGTCGCGCTCGAGCACGTCCTGGAACCGCTTGGGCACGAAGACGCGGTGCTTCTTGTCGAGCGTGTGCGTGGACTCACCGGAGAACATCAGCGTGCTCCTGCGTCCGGTCGCTCGCGGGCATCGAATGCCACTTTCCCCCACCTAGCTCCACACGGCAGATCCTACCTGCCACCAGGCTGGTGAAAAGGGGGCTTCCGCCCCGCAGCTCCCACCTCCGGATCCGGGCCGGATCCTCCGCTCGCGAGCCCCACCAGAGCTGGGGTGGACGGATCCCTGAACCACCACATCTGGTGGCTTCGAGGCCAACACGGCGGACTACGACCTCGCAAAAAAAGTCGTCGCAGCGATGGGAATCGCGCCTGCCGGGCGGGAGCGCCGGCTCGGGGCCTCCGCTCGCGAGAGCGTCGCCCCGATGGGAATCCGCTCTCCGCCGCGCTCAGTCGGTGGCGGAGGTGAGGTCCGCGTCGGCGGGAACGACCGCCTCGGACGCGTCCTCGGATCCGTCGCCACTCGCCTTCGGGACCTCCATCAGGTCCTCGGCTCCGGCCCCCTCGAAGATCTTCTCGAGCTCGGCCCGCAGCTCGGCCGTGCGTTCGGGGGTCAGGTCGAACACGGGCACCTCGAGCGCCTCCTCCCGGCGCGGACGGCGCAGGATCATGCGCTCGCCGAGCGGCCCCTCGGCGCGCTTGACGCGCACCA
>CAZDYS010000616.1:0-2789 GCA_964509445.1 uncultured Planctomycetaceae bacterium | reverse complement strand
GCCTTGCGTCCGGACGACTCGACCACCCGCGCGCGCAGGTGCAGAGGACCGTCCGTGGGCGTCGGCCGCCGCAGCTTCACGTGGAACTCCGCCGTGACCGTGCAGGGCGGCACCTCGTCACCGTTCGCTCGCATCAGGTGCCAGGCCGCCGTCCAGTTCGAGTGGCAGTCGAGCAGCGCACCGCAGATGCCTCCGTTGAGCATCCCCTCGAACGCCTCGTGGTGCTTCTCGGGCGTCCACGTGCACACGCACTCGTCGCCGTCGGGGAAGCTCTCGAGGCGCAGCCCCTTCTCGTTCGCGGGTCCGCAGCCGAAGCACGCGTTGTTCGGAGCGTAGGTCTTCTGGAGGCTCTGGTTCACGGTGGCTCAGGGAAGGGGACGGGCGACCGCGGCCGCGACGATCGGAGAGTAGAACAGCGCGTCGGGGTTCGAGCGGTGTGCCTCCCAGTCCACCAGGAAGGCGTCGCGCTCCTCGCTGGTCATGAGGCCCGCCTCGAGCATCCGCTCGACGTGGTACGGGAAGAAGATGTCCGCCCAGTGGAAGGCCGGTGACCCCGGCCCCCCCGCCATGACGTAGGGATCGAGAGCGACGGTCTCGAGCTCCGCCTCCCGGAAGTGCGCCGGAATCGTGCCCATCACGAAGGTGTCGCCGCCGGCGCCCGCGTACATCGCGCGCGTGGCGCGAATGGCGGCGCGGAAGCTGTCGCACTCGGGGAAGAGCGAGACGCCGTGGTGGTTGTAGTCCATGACGCCCAGCCGTCCGTCCGGAGCCAGCGCGCTCGCGAGCGTCCTCAGGACGGCGCCGGGCTCGGGCAGGAAGCTGAGCACCCAGCGCAGGAAGATGCGGTCGGCGCGGCCCTCGAACCGGAAGTCCTCGATCCTCGACTGGATGGCCTCGACGTTCGTCCAGCCGCGGTCCGCGGAGACGGCGCGGATCCGCTCGATCCAGCGTGGCGACTCGTCCACGCCGACGACGCGTCCCGCGTCTCCGACCCGCTCGCGCAAGAGCTCCAGGACGAAGCCCGGACCGCAGCCGAGATCGAGGACGGTCATGCCCGGCTCGACCCCGAGTCGGTCGAGCACGCGCTGGGTGATCTCGAGCCAGATGTGGTGCTGCTGCTCGAGGCGATCGAGCTCGTGATCGCTCGTTCCGAGGACGTACTCCTGCATCGCGGGCAGGATAGGCCCTGCCGGGCCGAACCGGTCGTCTTTCCGTTCCCGAGCATCGCGTGGGCCGCGCCTGTCCTTGCCTCGCGCTCGACTCGTGCGGACGACGGGGCAGAGCCCCTACAGCGCTCGGGAAGCCGCCTCGCCCCGACGAAGCCCCACGCTTCGAAGGACTTCCCCTATGGTGGGGACCTCCCGACCGCGCGCTGCTCCGGCCCCGGAGCTCTGGACTTCCGGTGCCTCGACTCCTTCCCCGTCGACTCGTGAAGCACAGCCTCCTCCTCGCCAGCCTGCTCTCGTCCGCTCCGCTCGCCCTCGCCCAGGAGGTCTCCGTCCCGGGCGACTACTCCGACCTGCAGGCCGCACTCGACGCCGTCCCTCCCGGAGCCACCATCCACGTCACGGGCGGCAACTGGTTCGAGCTGCGCGTGGAGAAGCCGGTCACCCTGCACGGCCACCCGACCGCGTTCGGGGTAGACCCGCTGGTCTGGGGCGAAGGCACGGGAAGCAACAACAACGCGCCCATCACTCTCGCCGGGCCCGGCGCGGGCACGGTGGAGCTCATCGGTTTCGACGTCGGTGCCGAGGCCTACTCGCTCGCGTTCGAGACGACGGACCCGGCGATCCAGGGAGGCGGCTTCGACGAGCTCCGCATCGTCGACTGCAACGTCTCCGCCCCGCAGTGGTCGTTCGTCTACAACGTGGTGCGGCCCGGCGCGAACGGCATCGACGTCCAGGTGCCGCTCGTGTGGATCGAGAACAGCACCGTGGCCGGCGGGCACACGGTGGCCGACCCGAGCGACGTGCACCTCGATGGCTTCCACGCTGGTCACGGAGTCGTCGCCTCGGGAACCGTCGTCGCGATCGACGCGGGCGTCTTCGGCGGGAACGGCTCGCACGCGGTCCATCTCCAGCCCGCCTGCGGAGGCGCGTGCCCGGACGGGGACGGAGGACACGGCGTCGTGAGCAGCGCGCTGTACGAGCTGCGCTCGGGCGTCGCGGGGGGCTTCCCCTCGAGCTGGCAGGACCAGAGCGGCTCCTGGTGCTGCTCGGGCTCCTCCGGCTCGGCGGCGATCGTCGGCGTGCGGGAGACGCTCGCTCTCGCCGCCGCGACCACGCGCACCGGTCCGGGGAACGTGGACACCTACACGGGCGGTTCGCCGCGACTGGGCGCGCCCTGGCTCGGCGCGGTGGACGTCGGCTCCACCGGACACACGCTCGCCCAGATGCGGTTCCAGAGTACGCCGGTGTCCTTGCCGCTGCCGCGCGGAGGAACGCTGCTCGTCGCCGGCGCCCTGCTCGCGAAGTCCCCGCTCCTGTCCGGACCGGTGGCCGCCTACGCGGTCGAGATCCCGGCCGACCCGGCTCTGGCCGGACGCACCGTGACGTCGCAGGCCGTACAGCTCGGCGGAGGACTCCCGTTCGTCCTCACGAACGCGCTCGACCTGACGATCGGGGGCTAGTCACCGCAGCGCGCGCGAGGCAGTCGTCCGCTTCGCGGCGAACGACGGATCCCGGGCAAGGAGCCGCGGGAGGCGCTCTCCGTCAGAGAGCGAGTGGTGGGCCACACTGGACTCGAACCAGTAACTTCCACGCTGTGAACATGGCACTCTACCAATTGAG
>CAZDYS010000615.1:0-2789 GCA_964509445.1 uncultured Planctomycetaceae bacterium | reverse complement strand
GCAAGCGCTGGAAGAGCGCGTGCAGCTCCGCCGGATCGTTCGTCCCCTGGAGCCGCTCGGACAGGCCGATGCGGAACGCGACGTAGTCGTTGTGCCAGTCGCGCTCGAGCTCGTCCTCCTGGACGCGCTCCGCGACCCGCCCCTTCGAGGTCGCGGTTCCCGCGACGAGCTCGAAGCTCTCGTCGAAGCGCGGGAGGAAGATCCGCTCGGCCTCGAAGCCCGAGGACACGAGCAGGTCGCGCAGCGCGCGCCGCGCGTCGTCCTCGCCGTGGTTGAAGAAGAGCCCCCCCACGACCGGGCGGCGCTCGAGGATCCAGGCGGCCAGCTCCCCCTGGTCGGCGTGGGCGGAGTAGTTGCCGATGCGGCACACGCGCGCGCGCACCGGGTACTCGCGGCCGTGGATCCGGACGTGCTTCGCGCCGTCCTGCAGGTAGCGCCCGAGCGAGCCCGGCGCCTGGTAGCCGACGAAGAGGACCGTCGCCTTCGGATTGCCGAGGTTGTTCTTGAGGTGATGCTGGATGCGGCCGGCATCGCACATGCCGCTCGCGGAGAGGATGATGGCGCCGCCCTGCACTCCGTTGATGGCCTTGCTCTCGTCCACGCTCTGCACGATGCGAAAGTCCCGGTTCCGGAAGAGCTCGCGCTCGTCGACGTCGACCTCGGACAGGACGGCCTGGTGCTCGCAGAAGACCTCCGTGACCTTGCGAGCCAGCGGCGAGTCGAGATACACGGTCGCCCTGGGGATCTCTCCCCGGGACAGCAGCACGCCGATGTCGTGCAGGAGCTCCTGGCTCCGCTCGACGGCGAAGGAGGGAATCACGACGTTGCCGCCGCGCTCGAGCCCCTCGACCAGCTGGACGCGCAGGGCCTCGCGCCGCTCCGCGAGCGTGTAGTCGTCGCGCTCGCGCGCGCCGTAGGTGCTCTCGCACACCACGTAGTCGAAGCCCTCGGGCGCGTCCGGGTCCGGATGGAAGGCCTTCTCGTCGGGCCCCAGGTCGCCGGAGAACAGGAGCCGCAGCCGCCCGTCGGCTCCGGAGGCGTCGATCGAGAGCTCGATCGAGGACGAGCCGAGGATGTGGCCGGCGTTCCAGAACCGCGCGCGCACGTCGCCCGCCGGATCGAGCCACTCCCCGTAGTCGACCGGCTTCATGAGCCGCAGCGCGCGCGTGGCGTCCTCGGCGGTGTAGACCGGCTCCAGCTCGGGCCGTCCCTTGCGGCGCAGGTGACGGTTGCGTCGCTCCGCGTCGGACTCCTGGATCGAGGCCGAGTCCAGCAGCATCGACTCCAGGAGGTCCAGCGTCGGCGCGGTCCCGTAGATCGGGCCGCGGAAGCCGTGCTTGACCAGCTTCGGCACGAGGCCCGAGTGGTCGATGTGCGCGTGGGTCACCAGGAGGAAGTCCACGCTCGCCGGATCGAACGGGAACGGCTCGCGGTTCAGCGCGCGGATGGTCCGGTTCCCCTGGAACATCCCGCAGTCCACGAGGAACCGCACGCTCCCCGTCTCGATCATCGAGCACGAGCCCGTCACCGTTCCGGCCGCACCGCAGAAGGTCAGTCGCGTCATGGGAGGGAGTCTAGTGCGGACCCGACGCGGGTACCCGCTCGGTTCGTGGTGGACGCAGGTGTCTTCGCCCGAGCGCGCAGTCCCAGGGGACGGACGCGGCCCGACGTCCGGTGGCGGCGGGCCAATCCCCGCCGCGGAGCATGGCCCTGGAGGCCCGAGAGGGTCCGCCCCCCGTGCTCCCCACCGCCGAGGGGAGACCTCCGCGGCGACTTCGTTTAGGGTGCTGGATCCCTCCTCGTCCCTCCAGCGCGGGACGGACCGCGATCGAGTCCAGCGTCAGGCACGCGGGACGCGACGCGAAGGGGCGGATCCATGCACCCCTCCCCGAACCCGGTAGACCACGGCTCCGCCGCCCCATCGCCCGCGGAGACCTCCCGCTTGATCGTCGAGAGGACGCCGCGGTACGTGCGTGCGCTGCTCGACGACGTCGACCAGACGCGAGCGCGCGCGATCCTGGACCAGGTGGAGCACGCCTACGAGGCGCCCGAGTGGCTGAAGAAGGGCACCTCGTGCTCGGTGATCCGGATCGTGGTCGAGGGTCGGCCGCTGGTGCTGAAGCGCTTCAACCTGAAGACGCGGGTCCGTCGTCTCAAGGCGCTGGTTCGGCCCACCCGTGCCGCGCGCTGCTTCCGACTCGGGCACGCTCTGCGCGCCGCGGGCGTGAGAACGCCGGTGCCCCTGGGCTACCAGGTGGAGCGCCGCGGGCTCCTGCGCGGCCGCTCGTACCTCGTGACCGAGTTCGTGGAAGGACCGAACGGCCGGGAGTCCATGGGGCGACCGGGTGACGACTGGCGCACCGCAGCAGCCGAGCTGGCCGACCAGCTCAACCGGATGTGGTTGGCCGGCTTCTGCCACGGGGACCTGAAGTCCAAGAACATCCTGTTCCACGACGCGGGCGCTTCCCTGGTCGATCTCGACTCGATGAAGAGACTGCGGGGCACGTGGCTGGCGATCGACGTCGCGAAGGACCAGGAACGTCTGCTGCGCAACTGGGACGAGGGAACCGAGCTGCGGTCCTTCCTCGCCGAGCGTCTCGTGGAGCCGGCTGCCTGTGCACGCGCGCGGCCGTTTCGCTCGGACCTGGAGCTGCTCGGCGCTCGGATCCGGTGCCGGGGCGAGGGGCGCGTCGGTTCCAGTTCGGCCTGCTAGAGAGCGCAGAGCTCCGCGCGTCGATTCCCTGCGGAGTGGCGCGCCTCGTCGACGCCGCGGCCGTGGGGACTAGGCC
>CAZDYS010000614.1:0-2794 GCA_964509445.1 uncultured Planctomycetaceae bacterium | reverse complement strand
CACAATACGAGCTGGGCGACCTCGAAGCCGCCGAGGCGGCCTACCGCGCGGCGCTCGCGATCGACCCGAACGACGAGCGCGCGCTGCGCGAGATCCAGCTCATCGCGACCCGCCGCGGCGCGACGGACCTGTTCCTGGGCGTGAACGCGGTCGACTACTCGGGCTACCCCGACGGCCGTCCCGCGTTCCTCTCCGCCTTCGAGGCGCTGGCCGGCGTCGCGACCGCCGCCGGGACCGAAGGGGGCGCGCGCTTCCGCGTCCACGCGCCGCTGCTCGAGCTGTCCAAGGGCGACATCGTGCTGCGCGCGGAGGAGCTCGGCGTGGACCTGAGCCTCACGCACACCTGCTACGACCCGATCGAGGAGGGCGGGCAGATCTTCGCCTGCGGACGGTGCGACGCCTGTCGTCTGCGGCTCGCGGGCTTCGCGGAGGCGGGCCGCACGGACCCCGTGCCCTACGCGAGGGAGCGCGCGTGAGCGGCTCCCTCTCCCTGCGCCGGCGGATCCACGAGCTGCTCGAGCCCGCCGAGGACGGCGACCGCGCGAGCTCCGCGGTGGACCTCTTGGTCTTCCTCTTGATCCTCGTCGACCTCGCGTGCTTCGTCGCCTTCGACGGGCGCGTCCACGTGCTCAGCGAGCAGAGCCGCTCGATCGGCTCGATGCTCGTGCACGCCGTGCTGTTCGCCTTCACGGCGGAGTACGTGCTCCGCCTCTGGGTCGCTCCCGAGGATCGCCGCTACGCGGGCCGCCTCGGTCGGCTGCGCTACGCGAGGACGCCGCTCGCGCTCGTGGACCTGGTCGCGATCTTCCCGCTGTTCCTGCTCGGGGTCAGCGCGGTCCTGCCGTCCATCGAGATGGAGCTCCCGCAGCTCACCGCGATCCGGATGTTCCGGATGCTCAAGCTGTTCCGCTACTTCGAGGCGGCGCAGGTCCTGGGGCGGACGATCTCGCGCGTGCGACACGAGCTCGGCGTCCTGTCCGTCGCCGTGTCGATGGCGGTGATGTCCTCGGGACTCCTGATGCACCGCATCGAGGGGGAGGCCAACCCGGACGACTTCGGGACGATCGGGGACTCGCTGTGGTGGGCGCTGGTGACGCTCACCACGGTCGGCTACGGCGACGCGGTTCCGGCGACGGGCACGGGGAAGGTCGTGGCCGGCGTGATGATGGTCTTCGGCATCGGGATGTTCGCGGTGCCCGCCGGTCTCCTGGGCGCGGCGTTCACGCGCGAGGTGACCGTGGCGGTCGAGCGACGACGCGCGCGGTCCGAGCGCAGGCAGCGCAGGCTGGCGGAGGAGCGCGAGGAACGCCTGATCGAGGCGGCCTTCGAGCACCACCTCGTCTGTCCGCACTGCGGCGAGGCGCTGCAGGGCCAGGGAGACGGGGAGCGCCACGGCCACGACGCGGGTTCCGGGGCCGCCGAGGGCCGCGGGGCGCCGGCGAGGGGCACCGAGTAGCGCGCCGGGGCTGCCGACCTCCTGCCTCCGCGCGAGACCGCGCCGGTTCGAAGAGGGTTCGTGGGCCCGATTCCGGGTCCTTTTGCGGACGCTCTTCCCACGTGCTCGCAAAGTCGCCGTAGCCAGGCTCCCGAGGGCGCCCGCGCCTGTCGCCAGGCCGCACCGGGAAAGGCATCCTTTGCGCATGAGCTCCGACGACCGCACCGCTCCGCCCCGGCCGCTCGAGGTCCCCGCATCGACGGGAGACGCGCGGCTCGACGCCGTCGCCAAGCTGCTCGCGATCGTCGATCGCCTGCGGACCCCGGAGGGTGGCTGCCCCTGGGACCTGGAACAGACCGTGCGCAGCATGGCCGGCAGCCTCACGGAGGAGGCCTTCGAGGCCGTCGAGGCGATCGACACCCAGAGCGACGAGGGCACGGTGGAGGAGCTCGGCGACCTGGTGATGGTCGTGTGCCTGATCGCGCGCATCGCGTCCGAGGAGGGCCGCTTCGACCTCGCGTCGATCGGCGAGCGCGTCGCGGAGAAGCTCGTCCGTCGTCACCCGCACGTCTTCGGCGACGTCGAGGTGGACGGAGCGGAGGTGGCGGTGACGAACTGGGAGCGGATCAAACAGGAGGAGCGCAAGGACAAGGAGGTCGACGCGAGCGCGCTGGCCGGCGTCCCGGCCGCCCTGCCCGCCCTCCAGCGCGCCGACCGGATCGGCCAGAAGGCGATCTCCGCGGGCTTCCGCTGGACCGACGCGTCGGGCGCGTTTCGCAAGCTGCGCGAGGAGGTGGACGAGCTCGAGGTCGAGCTGGAGGCGTCGGAGCCCGACGTCGCGGCCGTGGAGCGCGAGCTCGGCGACGTGCTCCTGGCCGGCGCCCTCCTGGGCCGCTACCTGAAGATCGATCCCGAGCGCGCGACCCGCGCCGCCGTCCGTCGCTTCGAGGAGCGCTTCCGCTCCATGGAGACGGAGCTCGACGGCGCACTCTCCGACCGGCCGCTCGACGAGCTGGTCGCCGCCTGGCAGCGCGCGAAGGAGCGCACGAAGACGACGTGACGAAGGTTCTCTCGGTGCGCGGACTGCGCAAGGTGTACGGCAAGGAGCCCGGGGCGACGACGGTCCTGCGCGGCGTCGATCTCGACGTCGAGGCGGGACGGTTCGTGTGCATCATGGGGCCGTCGGGATCGGGCAAGTCGACGCTGCTGCACCTGATGAGCGGACTCGACGAGCCGACCGAGGGATCGATCGAGCTCGCCGGCAGCGATCTCGCGCGTCTCTCGCTGAAGGAGCGCACGCTGCCCCGGCGGCGCGAGATCGGCTACGTGTTCCAGTTCTTCCACCTGCTGCCGAACCTG
>CAZDYS010000613.1:0-2797 GCA_964509445.1 uncultured Planctomycetaceae bacterium | reverse complement strand
CAGCCCGGCGCACAGGTAGAGCGTTCCGACGCCACCGATCAGGAGGGGAGCCCCCCAGTCCTCGAAACTGCTCTTCTTCTTATCGAGGAGTTCCGCAATCGCGATGGAAAAGACCGTGACGAACCCCACGACGGCGACCGAGACGAACAGAGTCCCTCTCGCCTTGCGCAAGATGGAACTCGTCTTGCGCCAGGCCACCGCGCGCGCGGGACCGCGACCCAGGAACCAGGGCACGCGTCGCCCCACAGAGCCGGAGGACACCTTGGCCGCCGCCGCGCCGCCGCCTCGCCGCGCGCGGCGGATCCGGGCCGCGACGTTCGCGGAGGTTTCCAGGGAGAGCTCGCGGTAGTCGATCGGCACGCGTGCCGTCAGCTCCGTCAGCCCCCACTGGATCGCAACACAGACGCCGCCCCACAAGAGGAACGCCTCGAGGTTCGCCGCACCGAGGGCGTTGGACCAGGGCCGGAACAGGACCGCGAGCCCTTCGGCGATGGGCCCCTGAAACAGCTCCACGAGTCCTTGGACGATCGATCGGAACAGCTCCTCTTTCGAAGCGACCCAGTCTCCGAGCACGTCCGTGAGCCTATCCAGTACCCGCTCCCCAAGGGTCAAACCAAGCACGAGCGCCATCAGCGTGACGAAGGCCAGCGCCCAGAGCGCGCGACCGATGCGGGCCGCGAGCTTCCCCGCGCGGTACTCCAATCCGCCCAGGAGGATCGCGAAGAGCTGCTGCAGCACGGGCAGGGTCGACATGCCGATCAGCGTCGCGAGGAACGCGTAGACCGGCTCGGGCATGCGTCGCATGACGATCAGCCCGAACAGCACGCCGCCCAGGAGGCCGCGCCGCATCGCCGCGCGCAGGCGGTAGCGGATCAGGTCGCTGCGGTGGACCGGAGCGGCGAACAGACGCTCGATCTCGTCCGGCGGGAGGTACAGCCCGCGGTGCGACAGCGAACCGGCCACGGAGATCAGGACCAGCACCGCCCCGGCGATGCCGACGGAGCGCGGCAGGGCCTCGAGATTGGCACCGTCCTCGGTCCCGCTCGTGCGGGTCGCGAGCACCTCCAGCCAGGCCACGATGCCGAGCGTCCCGAAGATCGCGAAGACCGCCCCCTTGGGCGTGCGTACGCGACGCAGGAGCCTCCGCAGCGCGCCCCGGAAGCGCAGCCGCGCGAGCTTCCCCAGGGCCGGATTCATCGAGCCGCGCTCATGCAGGGTCCGGGGACTCGCCCGTCGCGGCGAAGAAGATCTCCTCGAGGCTCGACCCCTCGTCCGGCGCGAGCGTCGCGCGCGCCTCCTCCAGGGTGCCCTCGAAGACCTTGCGACCGCGGTCGAGGATCAGCAGCCGGTTGGCGAGCGCCTGGATCAGCTCCAGGAGGTGCGAGGAGAGGATCAGCGCCGCGCCCTCGTCGGCCAGCTCCTGCATCGCCTGCCGCGCCGATCGGATCCCGCGCGGGTCCAGGCCGGAGAGCGGCTCGTCCAGCAGCACGACCTCGGGGCGCGGGAGCCAGGCGCAGGCGAAGGCGAGCTTCTGGCGCATGCCACGCGACAGCTCGCCGCCGAGCGCGTCGCGCTTCTCCCCGAGCTCGAAGCGCTCCAGGAGCTCCGCCGCGCGCGTCTTCCAGTCCGCCAGCCCGAACAGCGCGGCGGTGAACTCCAGGTGCTCGTCGACGGTCAGCGTGTCGAAGGGCTGGGGGTCGTCGGGGATCCAGCTCATGCGGCGCTTCGCCTCGAGCTCCTCCTCCGCCACGTCGTGCCCGGCGACCAGGACGCGCCCTTCGCGGATCGGCAGCACGCCGGCGATCGAGCGCAGGGCCGTGGTCTTGCCCGCACCGTTCGGACCGACGAGCCCGAGGATCTCCCCGGGACGGACGCGGAAGCTCAGGGACTCGAGCGCGCGCGTCCCGTCGTAGGTCTTCCCGAGCCGCTCGACCTCGAGGGCGGCGGCCGGTCCGAAGGCATCGACGTTTTGTTCCATACCGGCCGCAGAGGATAGCTAGGCTCTGTTCGTGGCGGTGCGGAAACGTCTCCCGAAGGTGCTCGTCGCCCTCCTCGTGTCCGTGGTCCTGTGCGACCTCGGCGTGAGCCTGTTCCTGATCCGGGACGGGCTGTTCCTCGGGGTCCCGCTGCCGCCCTTCGGGGCGCTGACGCACCCGCGCCAGGAGCGCTGGGTCGAGGCCCTCGGCCAGGACCCAGCGACGACGCGCGGCAACGGGCGCTTCGACGCGGAGCTGGGCTGGACCTGGAAGCGCTCCTCGGTCGACGACGAGGGCGTCCACATCAACGCGCTGGGCGCGCGCGGCGAACGCGCCTACGCCGCCGAGAAGCCGCCCGGCGTCACGCGCGTCCTGACCTTCGGCGACTCCTTCACCTTCTGCGACGACATCCCCGACCGGTTCGCGTTCCAGCGCCTCCTCGAGCACCGCCACGCGGACTTCGAGGTGCTCAACTTCGGCGTCAGCGGCTACGGCACGGACCAGGCGCTCCTGCGCTTCCGGCGCCTGGGAACGGAGCTCGACGCGGACGTCGTCGCGATCGGCATCCTGCTCGAGAACATCGGACGGAACGTGAACCGCTTCCGGCCGCTCTGGAGCACGCGCACGGGCTTCTGCGCGACGAAGCCGCGCTTCGTGCTGGAGGACGGAACGCTGCAGCTCGTGCCCCAGCCGTTCGCGGACCAGCTCGCGCTGCGCGACGCGCTGCTCGACGGCAGCGTGCTCGAGAGCGTCGCGGAGCACGAGTACTGGCTCGGGCGGCCGCACGTCCCGACCGGACGGCTGTCGGGCCTGGTGCGCGT
>CAZDYS010000612.1:0-2802 GCA_964509445.1 uncultured Planctomycetaceae bacterium | reverse complement strand
TACACTCTTTCCCTCCTGACGGACATCCTCGTTAAAGGTATGGGCCTCAGCCGCGCGGAGGTCTCGATCGCGAACGTGCTGAAGTGCCGCCCGCCCGAGAACCGCGACCCCACGCCGGAGGAGAAGGCCCTCTGCACCCCGTTCCTGGACCGCCAGATCGAGCTGGTGGACCCGGAGGTGCTGATCCCGCTCGGCCGGCACGCCGCGCAGCACCTCCTGGGCTCGACCGAGTCCATGGGTCGCCTGCGAGGCCGCGTCCACCGGCCCTCTGGCCGCCTGGCCGGTCGCAAGGTCGTCCCCACCTATCACCCGGCCTACCTGCTGCGCTCCCCCTCCATGAAGAAGGAGTGCTGGAGCGACATCCAGCTCGCCATGAAGGAGCTGGGCCTCCCGCTTCCCGGGGATCGAGGCGCCGGCGGCGGTGCCGCGGGTAACCAGGGCGGGCCGCGCCGGTAGGGGCCTCAGTTGACCCTCGCCGGGGGGCCGGCTATTCTCCCGCCCCCGTTTGGGTCCAGTTCGAACCCGCTTCCGATGCCCCCACCGCGCGCCGCGCGGCGGTCGATTCCGAGGCGTCCCGTGGTTCGAACGGACGTCTCGACCGCTCTTTCCCTCCTCCTACGCGCACCGAAACCCCTGCCCGGTCGTCCCTTCACGCGCGTTCGTGAAGCGCTCCGGTTCGGATCCCCATCGACGCGCACCTCGACGTCTCGAGAGATTGGATGCCGCACGCGCTGACGGCGTCCCGCCCGCGTGGCCCTCTCGTGTCCTCGAGGAGCGGGACTTGGGAACCGGTCGCACCGTCTCCTGGCGGGACCTCTCTCGGGTCCTTCTAGGACACGATCTCCATCCATCTCCACCCTTACGGTCCGCTACGAGTTCCGCCGCCCTCGGCGAGCTCTCTCCATCATGCGCACCCGCACCATCCTCCTCCCGGGTCTCGTGGCCCTCACCGCCTGCCCCGCGATCGCCGCCTTCGAGCCCGTGGCGACGCCCAACGCAACGATCGAGGTCGTCGCCGCTCCGGTCGCGCTTCCGCAGGACCCGCAGGACGAGGCCGAGCGCGTCCAGCGCCAGCGCGAGCGTCAGGCCTACCTGGCCGATCAGTACATCGCGCGCGGCGACGAGCTGCTCGACCGCATGGACCTGAAGGGCGCGCTCAAGGAGTACTCCAACGCGCTCCAGGTGATGCCCAGCAGCGACACCGCGCGGGATCGCGTGCGCCGCGTGCAGTCGCTCCTCGGGGACGACTACCAGCGCATCGGGGAAGCCTTCGAGGACGAGGTGCAGCGCGCCGAGATCCGTCGCGTGCAGGCGCAGCTCGAAGCCGAGCGCCTGTCCGTGCAGGGCGACAACCAGCTGCGTCTCGGCCAGTACGACGCGGCCATCGAGTCCTACCGTCGCGCCGAGATGATCCTGCGCTACTCGCCGCTGATCGAGGACGACTCGATCAACGAGCAGACGCTCGCCGGCAAGCTGCAGAACGCGGTCCAGCTCGCCGAAGAGGCGCGCACCGCGCAGCAGGCCGCCGAGGCGGAGGCCGCGCGCCAGGAGCGCATCGAGCTCGAGGAGACGCAGCGCGCCTACCGCGAGGACAAGCTGCGCACCCTCTACACCGAGGCGAACACCGCGTTCCACCGCGAGGAGTACGGTCTCGCGGAGACGCTCTGCGACCAGATCCTGCTCTACGATCCGGGCAACGAGCACGCCACGACGCTGCTGGAGATCGCGCGCGCCGCGCGGCACCAGAAGGCCAAGGAAGACAACGCTCGCGCCTACCGCGAGAACTGGATCGAGACGTTCGACGAGCTCAACACGATGGGCGTCGCGCAGACCCAGTCCATCCAGTTCGACTTCTCGCGCTGGCGCAAGGTGCGCGAGCGTCAGCCCTACGAGTTCTCCTCCGGCGACCCGGTCTCCACGGCCGACAAGGACGCGATCATCGCGCGCCTCGCCGACACGCGCGTCCCGGCTCGCTTCGGGAACGACGAGGACGGGGAAGGTGCGCCCCTCGACGAGGTGGCCGCCTACCTGCAGAACGTCTCCGGCGTGAACTTCGTGATCTCGCCGAAGGTCACGGACGAGCTCGACGAGGAGGAGACCAGCGTCCTGCTCGACCTGCCCGAGCGCAGCGTCCTCTCCGTGCTCAACATCATCGCGGAGATCCGCGAGAGCCTGCGCTGGAAGATCGAGGACGGCGTCGTCAAGTTCGTCACCGTCGAAGAGCTCGTCGGGGGTCAGGTGCTGCGCATGTACGAGGTGCGCGACCTGGTCCGCGCCGTGCGCGACTTCCCGGGCCCCGAGATCAACATCAACCCCTCCGGCGGCGTCCCCGAAGTGGACGACGAGGTCGAGGAGCGCGAGGCGCTGGTCCTCACGGTCGACACGCTCGAGACGCTGATCCGCGACAACGTCGCGGTCGAGTCCTGGGACGCCGACCCGGCCAACGTGCTCACGATCACCGAGAGCGGCACCATGGTCGTCAGCCAGACGCCCGAGGTGCAGGACATGATCCAGAAGCTCCTCAACGACCTGCGTGAGGCGACCGGGATCATGGTCGACATCCAGGCGCGCTTCCTGCGCGTCGAGGACAGCTTCCTCGAGGACATCGGCGTCGACTTCCGCGGCCTGGGAGCTCCCGGCCTCGGCACGAACTCGTTCTTCAACGACTTCGGCGACCCGACCGCCCAGCAGACGCTCGGCAACGAGATCGGCAACGACACCTCGCTCGGCGCCTTCTTCGACGAGGGCGGCGACGGCGACGTCCGCGCCCGCACCGAGAACTTCTTCGGCAGCTCGCTCGGT
>CAZDYS010000611.1:0-2808 GCA_964509445.1 uncultured Planctomycetaceae bacterium | reverse complement strand
GAGGAGCTGCGCGCGGACGTGCTCGAGGGCGTCGTGTCCGGCGAGGCGATCGCGGCCTTCGCCCTCACGGAGCCCGGTGCCGGCTCGAGCCTCGGCGACGTCACGACGCGCGCGGAGAAGCGCGGCGACGGCTGGGTACTGAACGGGCACAAGACCTTCATCTCCAACTGCGGTCTCGCGCGCTTCTACACGGTCCTGGCGCGTACCGCCGGAGAACCGGGAGACGGGGACGGCCTGTCGATGTTCTTCGTTCCCGCGGACGTCTGGGGCGTGGACACCGAGCGCTTCGAGGTGATGGCGCCGCACCCGATCGGCGACCTGATCCTGAAGGACTGCGAGCTCCCGGGCGCGTTCCTCTTGGGCCGGGAGAACGAGGGGCTCGGCCTGGCGCTCGAGGTGCTGGCTCGTTTCCGGACCTCCGTCGCCGCCGCCGCCAACGGTTTCGCGCGCCGCGCGCTCGACGAGTCCGTGCGCCACCTGACGCAGCGCGAGCAGTTCGGGCGTCCGCTCGCGAAGAACCAGGCGCTGCGGTTCGACCTGGCCGAGATGGACGCGCGCCTGCGGGCCGCGCAGCTCCTGGTCGACGAGGCCGCGGCGAAGACGGACCTGGCGGACGAGCCGGGGCAGGCGGTCGCGCGCGCGAAGCTGATCGCGACGGAGACCGCCGGCTGGATCTGCGACCGCGCGGTCCAGCACCACGGTGGGCTCGGCGTGAAGAAGGGCACGCTCGTCGAGCGCCTCTTCCGCGAGGTCCGGGCGCTGCGCATCTACGAGGGCACGAGCGAGATCCAGAAGCTCCTGCTGGCCAAGGGCGTGCTCGCGCGCGCCTCCGCTTCCGGCTCCACGTCCTGAGGGGCGGGTTCCTACGAGGTTGCTTCGGGGCGGCATGCCCACGGACCGGCGACTCTCGTGTACCCTCTTCGCGCCTGCCAGCGCGTCTTCGCGCTCCAAAGCGCCGCGGTGCCCTTCCCCGCGCGCCCGCCTGCTCCCCATCCGTCAGGTCCCCTTCATGAACTCGAACCTGGACGAAGAGTCGCGTCAGCTCCTGCGACGCATCCTCGAGAGCCTCGCCAGTCGACAGCTCGCCGCCATCAACATCCTCGGCCACTGCCTGAAGTACGTGGGCGAGCTTGACGTGAAGGTCGAGGTGGCCTCCGAGCTGAACCTCTCGCTGCGTCTGTTCCGCGAGGTGCGCAAGCTCTACGCGGAGTTCGGGTGGACCGACCTCGAGTCCGCGGTGCGCGACCGGGTGGAGTCGATGCCCTACCCCGAGAGCCGGCTCGAGTTCGGCGCGATGTACTACGTGAAGGGTGTCGCCGAGAGCGTCGCGATGGCGAGCTACACGGCCTGCGAGTGCAAGGAGTTCGCCGCGATCGCGATGTCCTACCTCGACGCCGCCCAGGCGCGTCCTCAGTCGCAGCGCTTCATCGACTATTGCGCGGATCCGACGAACCGGCCCCAGGCCCAGCAGTTCTTCGATCGCTGGCACCGCGTGGCGATGCAGTCGCTGGGCCGTCCCGGGACCGCGATCGATCGACGCGTCGTGGACCTCGGACTCCGCTCGAAGACGCGCGGCGAGCTGGTGGAGCAGTACGAGCAGGAGCTGGAGCCGTTCCTCGAGCGCTGCGGGCTCCGCTTCCCCGAAGAAGCGCAGACGACGCGCTAGAGCGCCGTCAGTCCGCGCCGCGGACCGTGCGGCGTGCGAAGGTGCGCGCCGCTTCGCCCAGCACGTTGGCGTCGCCGAAGAACGCGCGCACGTCGCGCGCGGAGGCGTCGCGCCGGTACCAGGCCTCGACGTAGTCGAACAGCTTCGCGCGGGTCGCCGGCTCCGAGAAGAGGACGTGGCACAGCGCGGCGGACTGTGCGTAGAAGAGCTGCACCTCGTTCACGCGCGCCTCGAGGCCGAGCTTCCAGTCGAGCGGGACCCCCTGGACGCGGTCCTGGTCGAGCCGCGTGAACTCGCGCTGGGACAGCGTCATGAGGGACTGCCAGGGAAGGAGCGCGTCCGCCTCGGCGTTCGCGATCACGTCCAGGCTGTGCGCGCGCGGGTCGTCGGCGCTCCAGCTCCCGGTGCGCACGTCGAGCCGCAGCTCCTCGATCAGGGTGGCGAAGCCCTCCACGATCCAGTACGGCAAGGTCGGATCCGACAGCCGGCTGGCGAAGGGGGCGCGCGTCGCGAGCCAGTGGTGCGTGAGCTCGTGCGCGTAGGTGCCGAGCAGCTCGTCGAGCGTGTCGTCGTCCTGCGGCACGAACATGCGCGACAGGTCGTCCGCGGCCGAGTAGTGCCCGGCGGTCCAGCCCAGGGCGGCTTCCGGACCGTCCTGCGCGCGGCGACTCTCGGCCACGTACTCCTCCTGGGTCTCGTAGAGCAGCAGCGTGAGCGGAGCGCCGGTCTCGCTGGGCGGGACGGCGAACAGCTCCTCGAGCACGCTGCAGACCAGCTCGCCGACCTCCAGGCACCGCGCCACGGCGCCGGGGCGACCCGGCGTCGCCACGACGAACAGGCTGCGCGAACGGTAGCCGACCAGGTCCGGGCGCCAGCTCGCGGTCTGCTCCCGCAGGAGGTCGAGCTCGGCCGAGGCGGGCGCGCGCGGGTCGTCGCGCACGAAGCGGACCGGCGTGCGCACGGTCACGTCCAGGAACTCGAGCCAGCGCAGCGGGTCGAACGCTCCCGGCGCGAGCGGCGCGTCGTGGGGGAGCGCGGCCAGCACCATGCGCGCCGCGTCCTCGTGGGACCGGTCGGCCGTGAGGGCGCAGGCCAGGTACGCGCGCTGCAGCGCGGCGTCGCGCGTGCCCTTCGCGAGCGAG
>CAZDYS010000610.1:0-2808 GCA_964509445.1 uncultured Planctomycetaceae bacterium | reverse complement strand
CTCCCCGTGGCGGGTGGGGGGTCGGGATGGAAGCGAGCTCGAGCGGGACCGTGGACAGACCCGGGGCCGCCTCCTCGCTCGGGGCGAGCACCGTGACCTCGGCGCCCACGCGGGTCAGGCCGCGCGCCAGGCCGCGGCACGCCGCTCCGACGCCGCCGGAGCGGCCGTTGCGCTCGGACCGGAAGTCCCACCCGAGCATCAGGACCTTCACGCCTTGCCCCGCGAGAGCAGTCGGTGGGCGCGCAGGAGCTCCGCCGTGTTCCAGGCCTGCGCGATCGTGCCGCCGCCGGCGTGCGGCGCGTCGCCGCTGAAGACCTCGGACACGTGCCCCAGGCCTCGCTCGTCCAGCTCGCCGACGATCGACGCCCACTGCGCGCGCAGCCGGTCGCGCACCGGACGGCGGGCGTCCACGCGCAGCCAGCCCTCGACGTGGAAGCCGAACAGCCAGGGCCACACGGTGCCCTGGTGGTAGGCCCGATCCCGCGTGTCGGGATCTCCGGCGTAGGTCCCCTGGTAATGCGGATCCGACGGAGACAGGGTCCGCAGGCCGCGCGGCGTGAGGAGCTCGCGGTCCGCGCACGCGAGCACGCTCGCGCGCTGCGCCTTGGTCAGCGGGGAGTGCCGCAACGCCGCGGCGATCACCATGTTCGGGCGCACGCTGCGGTCGATCTCGTCCTCGCGCCACACGTCCGCCAGGCGTTCCTCGGAGGGGAGCCAGAAGCGCTCGAGGAAGCTCGCCTTCGCACGCATGCGGCGCGCGCGCCAGAGCTTGCGTCCCTTGCGGTCGCCGGTGCCCTCGAGGAGCTTCTCGAGCTGGCGCAGGAGCGCGTACCACAGCGCGTTGATCTCCACGGCGCAGCCGTGCCGCGGCGTGACCGGACCGTCGGACGCGTGCGCGTCCATCCAGGTCGCGTTCAGGCGGTCGTCGCCGGCCTGCAGGAGGCCGGCCTCGTCGGCGCGGATCCCGAGTCCGGTGCCGTCCCAGTAGGCGGTCGCGATCTCGAGGAGCGCCGGCAGGTACTCCTCCCGGACGCGCTCCGGATCCCCACCGTCCCGCTCGTACAGCTCGACGGCGCGCGCGTACCACAGCGACGCGTCGACCGAGCCGTAGTGGCTCGACTCCACCGAGCGTCCGAAGATGTTCGGCAGGAGCCCGTCGACCAGGTAGGCCAGGCTCTCGGTCAGGACGGCGGCGCAGCGCTCCGCCTGGCCGCGCGCCAGGGTCAGGCCGGGCAGCGAGAGGAAGGTGTCGCGACCCCACTCGCCGAACCAGGGGTAGCCGGCGTCCACGCCCGTGCGGCCGTCCAGCCGCATCAGGAAGTCCTCCGCGCGGTAGGCGAGCCGGGCGGCGGCGCCGTCGTCCTTCTTGCCGGCGGCCGTCCGCGCCTCCTTCCAGCGGGCGGAGCGACGCGCGCGCTCCTCCTCCCACAGGGCCGCGGGATCCGCCACCGGACCCTCGAGGCTCGCGGCGATCACGAAGGAGTCCGCGAGCTCGACCTCGATCGTCCCCGGTGCGAGGTGGTCCTCGACGGACGGGTAGCCGCGCGCGCGGTCGAGCTCCAGCTCGACGCCGCGCAGCCAGTCGGCCTCGCCGGTCAGCTGCAGCGGCTCGGTCGCCGACAGGTGCAGCGCGGGCAGCGCGTCGTACAGGCGGAACGCGAGGCTCCCGTCGCTCGCCTCCGGGCGGGCCTCCGCGACCTCGTTCGCGATCGTCAGCGCGTCGGCGTCCCGGAAGGGCAGCAGCGGGCGCAGCCTGAGCCGTACCGGCTCACTGCCACGCAGCGTGTAGCGCGTCAGCACGGTGCGCTCGCCGGCCACCAACAGGACCTCGCGCACCAGCTCGCCGGTCTCGAGCGCGAAGCTCCAGCGCGGATGGGGCGCGAGCGAGAAGGTGCTCAGGAACCGGTCTCCGCGCGGCCTCGTGTCCTCCTCGAAGCGCGTGACGGACAGCGGGAGCTCCCCTCGGGGACCGACGACGGTCTCCTCGAAGCGCGAGAGGAACAGGTGCCGCTTCTCGTTTCCGTCGAAGCGCGCGACCAGGAGGCCGTGGTAGCGTCGCGCCGGAGCGAGCCAGAGCGTGGAGGACGCGAAGTCTCCACAGCCGTTCGTCTCCAGCCACTCGGTGGAGAGCCCGCGCGAGAGGTCCAGGTCCTGCTCGCGATCGAGTTGGAGTTGCGCGGTCATCGGGGGGGTGATTCGGGAAAACGGGGAACCAGGGTAGGACTCGAGGCGAAGCCGTCCAGCGCGGCCCGCTTCCTCTGCGCCGATTCCGCCCAAGATCGGGGCGGGGGCGTCCTCCCGCCCTCCACCTGGAGGCCCGCCTCGCTATCCTGGGGGCACGGAGAGCCCATGACCGCACCCCAAGACACGACCCTGTACGGCGAGCTGAAGGACACCCTGACCCTGATCCTCGCGGGCGGGAAGGGCAAGCGCCTCAAGCCGCTGACCTCGAGCCGCGCGAAGCCGGCCGTCCCCTTCGGCGGCGCCTACCGGATCATCGACTTCACGCTCTCGAACTGCATCCACTCCGGGCTGCGGCGGATCTACGTGCTGACGCAGTACGAGGCGCGCTCCCTGGACGAGCACATCCGGTTCGGCTGGAACTTCCTCCCGCGCCGGCTCGAGCAGTTCATCAGCGCGCGCCCGCCGCACCACCACGGCAGCGGCAAGTGGTACGAGGGCACCGCCGACGCGATCTTCCACAACCTCGACACGATCCGCGACGAGCGCCCGCGCCACGTCCTGATCCTCTCCGGCGACCACGTCTACACGCTGGACTACGGTCGCATGCTGCAGCAGCACATCGAG
>CAZDYS010000609.1:0-2811 GCA_964509445.1 uncultured Planctomycetaceae bacterium | reverse complement strand
CTCCGGGGCGGGGGCCGGCTCGCGCTCCTCGCGACGCCGGCCCCGCGCCGAGGGTCAGTTGCCGGTGACGTAGCTCGCGCGCACGACGTTCGAGACGGTCACGCCGCCGGGACCCTCCGGGTCGAAGACCACCGCCTGGTGGTGGATCGTGCGTCCGGCCATGCCGAGCGGGACGTGGATCGACAGCTCGAAGTGGCCGCTGCCCCACTCGCCGGTCCCCCCGCTGCTCGCGAACGAGTGCGTCCACAGGAGCGGGAAGATCGGGAACGTGGCCTGGTACTCCAGCAGGCCGAGCGTGCGTGTGCCCTCGCCCATCAGGATCATGCCGGGCACGCCGGGCGCGGCACCCGTGAGGCGCAGCTCGACGTCGCCGCCCGTGACGAACGGGCCGACCATGCCGAGGGTCGGAGCCTGGCCGCCCTGACCGCGCGTCGACCGACCGTACTGCACGCGGGCTCCGCCGGTCGTGGCGTCCTCGGCCACGGCGGCGTAGCGCATGGATCCGTCGAAGCCGTCGAGGTCCCCGTCCCCGTCCACGTCGTGGAACTCCCAGAACAGGGGGTAGGTCACGCCGCCGAGGTCCGTGAACGAGAGGGGAGTCGCGTCTCCGAGAAACACGGTGTTCCCGTAGAGGAGCGACACCGTGCTCTCCTGCTCGCGCTGTCCGACGACCACGTCCTGGTGTCCGTCGCCGTTCACGTCGGCGACGACGAGCGGAGCGAGCGCTCCCTTCCAGCCGTCGAACAGGTCGGTGTGGGGCGTGAACGCGCGCGAGCCGGTGTTCTCGAACAGGTGGAGCTCCTTGAGGATCGTCTCGCCGGGGATCATCCCGGGGCCGAAGACGTCGAGGTCTCCATCGCCGTCCGCGTCCGCGAGTCGGGCCCAGACCTCCTGCCAGTAGGAACCGAACACCGAGTGCAGGGACGTGCCGATCTCGAGCGGGTTCAGCGTGGCTCCCCAGCGCACGCCCCAGTCGAGCGCGGCGACGGAGAGGACGTCCGCCTTGCCGTCCCCGTCGACGTCACCCACGTCCTTGACGACTTCGCCGGGGAGCGTGAAGCCCAGCGACCACTCGTCGGCCGGGCCCTGGATCCACACGTCGGTGTGGTAGCTGGGCAGGGCCTGGCCGAGGACGAGGTCCCCGAGGCCGTCGCCGTTCACGTCGGCGACGAAGTTCAGGCCCCAGGACCCCGCGGCGCGCAGCTCGACGCCGTCCGGGAGTGCCTGACCGCCGTCCCGCAGCCCGCCGCCTCCGGTGTTCAGGAAGAGGCGCTCGTGCACGAAGTCCCCTGCGGTGGTCTCGAGGCGCACGATCAGGTCCACGTCGCCGTCGAGGTCGACGTCTCCCTGGACGCCGGCTCCGACGTAGACGTGCCCGGCCGGTGCGCGCGGGGCGCGGCGACGATCGGGCCCGAGCTCTCCGTCGCCACGGTTCGTGCGCAGGTCGTGCAGGCCGAGCTGGAGGTCGACGTCTCCGTCCCCGTCCACGTCCTGGAACGCGTCTGCCGGGAGCAGCGTGGTCCCGTAGTCGGGGTTCTCGACGCCGTGCAGTCCGTCGACGTTGTAGAAGACGACGCGGCCCGCGATCAGGTCCGCGTCCCCGTCCTGGTCGATGTCGTCGACGCCGGCGATGCGGTTCGCCCCGTAGGAGGGGATCCGGAACGCCGGGGCGAAGCCGCCGGTTCCGTCGTTGATCGCGATCTCGAACCGGGACGCCTGGTTGTTCGTGTAGGACGTCGGGCCGCCGCCACCGCCGCAGCAGACGCCGTCGAGGTCCCCGTCGCCGTCGACGTCCGCGAGCCCCGTCGCGGGTCCGCCGACGCGGTCGTTCTCCACCACGTAGCTGGCCGGGGCGGTCTTGCGCAGCACCGTGTAGCGACCGTCCATGCCGAAGACCACCAGGTCCTCGTCGCCGTCGCCGTCCAGGTCACCGGCCTCGCCCATCGCGTCGGCGCCGTGCCCGTGGAAGTGCGTCGTGAGCTCCACGAGGTCGCCGGAGGGGATCAGCTGGAAGAACGTGACCTGGTCTCCGATCGAGACGAGGTCCGCACGCGCGTCTCCGTCGTAGTCCGCCAGCTTGAGGAAGTTGCCGTCGCCGGAGCTGGGCTGCAGGAACGCGATCTCCGTCGGCGTCCCGGACAGGTCGTCGTAGATCTTGATGCCGCGATCGACCCCGTTGTGGTTGCGGAGCCGCAGCGCCGCTTCCGGCGCGCCGTCCGCGTCGAAGTCCCCGAGCACGAGCGACTGCGCCTCGTTGCCCGAGCCGAGCAGGACCTCGCGCAGGAACGTCGGCGCCGCAGCGCCGTTCGACTGGTAGAAGCGGAACTGGTCGCGCGCGCAGACCAGGATGTCGTCGAAGCCGTCTCCGTTCAGGTCCGTGGCCGCGATCGGCAGCTCCATCCCGTTGTTGCCGTACTGCAGCCAGTGGACGGCGAAGGCCGGCTCCAGGCGACCCGTCCCGTCGTTGACGAAGCCGAACGTGCCGACCTGGTCGCTGCGGGAGTAGAACGCCCCGATCGCGTCCGTCCAGCCGTCGCCGTTCAGGTCGCACAGCGCGTTCATCCGCTGCTGGTGATCGGGAACGGCGAGGATCGGCGCGTCCCAGAGCTGGGCGGACTGCTGGGCGAGCGACGGGGTGGCGAGGAGAGCGAGCGAGACGAGGACGCGCTTCATGGCTGGGGGGCTCCTGGGAGGCGAGGTGACGAGCCGTGGGCTCCGGACGGACGCTCCTTGCGAGCGGGGCGCGGTCCGTTGCGTCGAATCCCGAGTATAGGGAGGAAAACGGACAGGGGCCTCCCGGGCGGGGGAAGG
>CAZDYS010000608.1:0-2815 GCA_964509445.1 uncultured Planctomycetaceae bacterium | reverse complement strand
CTTCCCGTTCAACAAGTTCCCCAAGTGCGACCCGATCCTGAGCCCCGAGATGCGCTCGACGGGCGAGGTCCTGGGCATCGACGCGGACCTGGGCGCGGCCTTCTACAAGGCCTACAACGCGGCCGGCATGAAGCTTCCGAAGAGCGGCAAGATCCTCATCACGGTCAAGCCCTCCGACAAGCGCCACATCGTCGCCGAGGCGCGCATGCTGCACTCGATGGGCTACGAGCTCGTCGCGACCGAGGGAACCTGGCGCGCGATCAAGGCCAACGGCATCCCCTGCGAGCGCGTGAACAAGGTCGGTGAGGGTCGCCCCCACATCGTCGACCTCATCAAGAACCGCGAGATCCACCTGATCCTGAACACGCCCTACGGCATGAAGCAGCGTCAGGACGACGCGCAGATCCGAAGCGCCGCGACGAACAACGCGGGCATCCCGTGCATCACGACGCTGTCCGGCATCCGCGCGGTCGTGAGCGCCCTCGGTGCGCTGAACTCCGGCGACTTCCAGGTGAAGAGCCTGCAGGAGCACCACGCCCACGTCGCAGCGGAGGCGGCTCAGCCGGTGCAGGCGTAGGGGGACGAGCCGGGGCCTCCGCCGTGCCCCGGCAGCAGCCGGCCTGAGAGAACGAACGGCGACCGTAGCGGCGTAGAACCCGCGCTCAGTCGATCAGCAGGTTGCTGCGCACCGTGACCTCGGCGACGCCGAAGTCGAGCGTGACCAGGTCTCCCAGGAGATCGCCGTCCACGTCGTCGACGGCCAGCCCACGCGCGGCGAAGGGAAGGGCGACCTGCGGGCCCGCCTGGAAACGGCCGTCCCCGCAACCGACGAAGACGTGCGCCTCTCTCGGGTCGTTGACGACGAACGCGAGGTCGAGCTCGCCGTCGCGATCGAGATCGGCGACCTCGACGTTCATCGGCTTGCCGGGCAACGCGTGCTCGATGGGAGCCTCGAAGGTCCCGTCTCCGCGGCCGAGGAAGACCGAGAAGCTCGTGTTCGAAGGCACGAAGCCGATCCGAGTCGAGTTCAACGCCACGACGTCGGGGAGGCCGTCCCGGTCGACGTCGGCGACCTCGAGATCCAGGACTCCGGTATTGGTCTCGGCGGTCGAAGGGAAGCGAGTCATCGCTCCGAAGGCGCCTCCGCCGCGCCCGGGGAGAACGTAGATCTCGGCCCTGCGATCCGTGTGGACGGACGAGGAGCTGGATCCGGCCACGATGTCCATCCATCCGTCGCCGTCGAAGTCGGCGACTCCGATCCCATCGGTGTCGTCTCCCGTGTGCGTCCTGGGGCCAAAGGTGACATGGGGGTCGAACGTCCCGTCCCCACGGTTCCGAACGACCGCCACGGAGTCGGTCGAGAGGGTCTTGAGGACCAGGTCGGTGTCCCCGTCTCCGTCGAGGTCCGCTGCAGCGCATGCGGAGGGGATCGGGCCCACGAAGGTGCGAACCCTCGGCGCGAACGTGCCGCCGCCGAGCGAGCGAATCACGGCGAGGCGCGGCTGGGTCCCGAAGGGACTGGCCGCCGCGATGTCCCGCAACCCGTCGCCGTCGAGGTCGACGAGGACGACGCTGTTCGCCTGGGAACGAAACGCGCCGAGCGCGACGGGTGGCTCGAAACCTCCCCCGACACGACCCGCGATGACGACGAGCTCACCCGACGTGTTCGTTCCCCCCGCCACGACGAGGTCCGGGACCTGGTCGCCGGTCACGTCTCCGACGGCGAGGTCGTTCCGGCTCGTGAACGGGCCTCCATCCGCGGCCTCGAACGGGACGACGTCCCCCGCGGCGAAGCTCACCTCGTCGGCCGCAGTACCGACGCGCAGGCGGAGCCCGTTCGTGAACGCCACGCCCCCCTTCGCTTCGGGGTCGAGGATCACGCTCTGGGCGAAGAGCTCGAGTCCGCACAGGGCGACGGGCACGCACGCGGTCTCGAGCAACGGTGCGGACGTGCCGTCGTCGGCGATCGTGAACGCGGTGGCGGCGAGCGGTGCCGCCGGCACGAGCGTCGCGCAGAACCGCGCGTACCAGGTCGGCTGGCTCGACGGCGCGGACAGGAGACACCCGTGGGCCCCCGGCCTGCCTCGAACCACGAGAGCGAAGGGCCGCCCGGGAGCCGGGAGGCCGAAGACTTCGAGCCGGGCGAGCCCTCCGGTCCCGGGCGTCGCTTCTCGCAACGTCTCCACGAGCGCCGAGGGAGCGCAGGTGGGCACCGACGCGGGCTGCCCTGGAGCGGCTGCGGTGGCCTGAGCGGTCAGCGGGGCTCCGACCGAGGCGAGGGCGAAGAACAGTCGCGGCGAGAGGCGGTCCATGGCGAGCGGAGGGGCGAGAAAGGGACGTCCCTGTCTAGGTTGTACCTCTTCGCCGCGATCCTGCTCGGAGACGCGCGCGCCGTGGTCGCCGATCAGCTCCCCAGGAAGCAGAACAGCTCGTCGGCGGTCCGCACCAGCACGCGGTTGCCCGCGATGGACGGGGAGGCGAGGCACGGGGAGTCGAAGTCGCCCTCGTGCAGCACCTCGAACGTGGTGCCCGCGCGGAGGGTGTACATCACGCCCTCGTCGTTGATCGCGTAGACCTTGCCGTCGCCGGCCGCGAGGGACGCCCAGAACGCGCCGAAGAGCCGCTCCTGCCAGTGCACGTCCCCCGTCGGCGGGTCGTAGCAGGTGATCCGTCCGCCGTCCGTGACGCCGATGAAGACGTCCTCGATCCAGACGGGCGACGAGATGTTCGGCGTCATGCGACGGGTCGACCACAGCTTCTCGAGCTTCACCTCGGAGCCCTTGCCGCTCATCCGCAGGCCGAGCGTGTCGACGTC
>CAZDYS010000607.1:0-2818 GCA_964509445.1 uncultured Planctomycetaceae bacterium | reverse complement strand
CGGCGAGCCGTTCCCGGCCGGAGCCGGGAGCTTCTGGACCTGGCGCGAGGCGATGTACGCGCTCGTGGAGCGGATCGACGCGGACCTCGTCCACGCCCTCTCGCTGCAGGCCTTCCGCGAGATGCTCGCGGCCGGCATCACGACGGTGGGGGAGTTCCACTACCTGCACCACGACGCGAGCGGGGACGGCTGGGCGCTGGACGAGGCGGTCCTGGCGGCGGCCCGTGACGCGGGCATCCGGATCGCGCTGCTGTCGGCCTACTACCAGACCGGAGGGATCGGCCGGCCGCTCGAGAGCGCGCAGCGGCGGTTCCGCGCAGGATCGACGAGCGCCTTCTGGAGCGCCTTCGACCGGCTCCCGCTGACCGGGCCCGCGCAGACCGCGGGCTGCGTGGTCCACAGCATCCGCGCAGCTTCGCTCGAGGACCTGCGGGAGGTGCACGCCGAGTCCGCGCGCCGCGCGCTCGTGTGCCACATGCACGTCGAGGAGCAGCGTCAGGAGATCGAAGCCTCGCTCGCGGCCTACGACCGCACGCCGATGCGCGTGCTGGTGGACGAGCTCGACCTGGACGAACGCTTCACCGCGGTCCACTGCACGCACTCGACGCGGGAGGACCTCGCGGACTACCTCGCCACGGGGGCCAACGTGTGTCTCTGCCCGCTGACCGAGGCGAACCTGGCGGACGGGATCGCCGACCTCGAGGCCATTCGCGCGCGTCCGGACGCGGTCTCGCTCGGGACCGACTCGAATGCGCGCATCGGCTTCACCGAGGAGGTGCGCTGGCTCGAGTACGCGCAGCGACTCGCGCGCGAGCGGCGCGGCGTGGTGACGGACGAGCAGGGTCGACTCGGCGTCCCGCTGTTCGAGGCGGCCACGCTCGGGGGAGCGCGGGCGCTCGGCGTGGACGCCGGGCGCATCGCGGCGGGCTCCTGGGCCGACCTGGTGCTGCTCGATCTCGACGCGCCGTCGCTGGCCGGCGCTCCTCCCGAACACCTGCTCGAGGCCTGGCTCCTGGGCGCGGCCGACGACGCGATCGTCGGGACCTGCGTGGGAGGGGAGTGGGTGCACACGTCTTGACGGAAGCGCTCGAGACGCTCCAGCTCGCCGGCCTCACGCTCGAAGCGCTCTCGATCGGCGGGCTCGAGACGGCGCTGCACCTGCCGCGGCACAAGCTCGCCTTCGACATCGCGCGCTGTCCGCCGCCGGTCGTGAACCGCAGCCTGGTGTTCTTCACCCACGGGCACATGGACCACGTCGGCGGCATCGCCTACCACTGCGCGACGCGCGCGCTGCGCGGGATGCCGCCGCCGACCTACGTGTTCCCCCCGTCCTACCTGCCGGACCTGGAGCGGCTGTTCGAGGCCTGGCGCGTGATCGATCGCTCGGAGATGCCGCACCGGCTGCACGCGCTCCGGCCGGGAGAGTCCTACGCGGTGCAGCGCGGCCTGCGCGTCGAACCGTTCCGCAGCTACCACACCGCACCGGCGCAGGGCTATGCGGTCGTGCGCAGTAAGCAGAAGCTCCTCCCGGAGCACCACGGGCGTCCGGGACACGAGCTCCAGCGCCTGCGGGAGGAAGGCGTGGTCCTGACGCGGCCGGTGGATGAGGTCGAGTTCGCCTACTGCGGCGACACGACGATCGAGGTGATCGAGCGCGAGGAGCTCCCGCGCGCGGCCCGGGTCCTCGCGCTCGAGTGCACCTTCGTCGACGAGCGCATCCCCGTCGACGCGGCGCGAGAGCGCGGCCACGTCCACCTCGACGAGATCGCCGCGCGCGCCGAGCTGTTCTCGAACGACGTGCTGCTGCTGCACCACTTCTCGTCCCGCTTCACCGCCACGGAGATCCGCGCGGCGATCGACCAGCGGCTGCCGGCCGGCCTGCGCGAGCGGGTCGTGCCGCTCCTGGGCGGGCACCGGGGCTGACCCGCGGCGGCCGCCCTGGCGGAGTTCACGAACTTCGGCGATTTTGGACCGACCGCTCTCGCGGGCGGAGGGTCTCCCCGGATGGAGGCTCGAACCATGAACACCCCGTCCTCGTTTCCCCCCTCGGACGCTCTCGCGGAGCACGGTGCCTTCGTGCGCCGGCTCGCGCGCGGTCTGCTGAGGGACCCGCACGCGGCGGAAGACCTCTCCCAGTCCGTCTGGGAGCGCTACCTCGAGCGACGACCCGAGCACGGCCGCACGCGTTCCTGGCTCGCGACCGTCGCGCGCAACACGGCGATCAAGCGCCTGCGCGGACGCGCGCACCGCGAGCACCGGGAGGAGCGCGCGGCGCGCGAGGAGGCGCTGCCCTCGGTCGCGGAGACGCTCGCTCATCAGGGCATGCTGCAGCGCATCGCGGACGCGGTGCTCGCGCTGGACGAGCGCGAGCGCGTCGTCGTCCTGATGCGGTACTACCAGGACCGCACCGTGCCGGCGATCGCGGACGAGCTCGGAGTCTCGCCGTCCACGGTCAAGAGCCGGCTGCGCGCCGGGCACGAGCGACTCCGTCGGCGGCTGCAAGACGACGCGGAGTTCGGCGCGGGAGTCTGGGCGGTCGCGCTGTCCGGCGTCGCCGGCCTGGGCGAGGCGGCGACTCCGGGTCCCTGGCTGCTCCTGAGTGCGAAGGGAGCGCTGGTCGGACTCACCGGCGTCGCCCTGGTCCTCCTGGCGCTCGTGTTCTGGCCCCGCGGCGCGCCGGGGGGACTCGACCAAGGCGTCTCCGTCGCGGACCTCGCCTCACCGGCCGAGACCGCGGCTCCCGGCGCGCGTCCCGCGGCGGTCTCGGCGCGGACGCAGGTGGCGGAGGAGCCGCTGCGCGTGGGCCGCGGAGCTCTCC
>CAZDYS010000606.1:0-2827 GCA_964509445.1 uncultured Planctomycetaceae bacterium | reverse complement strand
CCTGCGTGACGCGCGAGGAGCTGCGCGTGGCGCTCGGGGAGGGCAGCGGCGAGCCGGCTCGCGGCGCGGTGCTGGCCCCGGAGGATCTCGCGGCGCAGGTCGCGACCTGGCGCGCCGACGGCAAACGCATCGCGTTCACGAACGGCTGCTTCGACATCCTGCACGCCGGTCACGTCGACTACCTGCGCAAGGCGCGCGCGCGCGGCGACGTCCTGATCGTGGGCATCAACGACGACGAGAGCGTGCGGCGGCTGAAGGGGGAGACCCGTCCGATCAACACGGTCGCTGACCGGATGCTCGTCCTGGCCGCGCTCGAGATGGTCGACGCCGTGGTCGCCTTCGGGGAGGACGACCCCGAGCGGCTGATCAAGGAGATCACGCCGGACGTCCTGGTGAAGGGCGAGGACTGGCGCGACAAGGGCGTGATCGGCCGCGAGTGGGTCGAGAGCCACGGGGGCGAGGTCTACCTCGCGCCGCTCCTGCCCGGGCGCTCCACGACGAACATCGTCGAGAAGGCGAAGAGCGGGACCTAGGCTCCGGCCGCCGCGTCCGGTCCGCGCCGGCGCTCGCTGACTCCACCGGACGGCTTCGCGTAGGATGACCGGAGATCCTCTCTCGTCCCCTCTGCCTGGAGCCGCCATGGACCCCTTCACCCCCACGCGCGACGACCGCTTCTCCTTCGGCCTCTGGACGGTCGGCAACGTCGGCCGCGATCCGTTCGGGGAGCCCGTGCGCGAGGCCATGGCGCCCACGCACATCGTCGCCAAGCTCGCGGAGTGCGGCGCCTGGGGAGTCAACCTGCACGACAACGACCTGGTGCCCTTCGGCTCCTCGGCGGCGGAGCGCGACCGCATCGTGGCCGACTTCCGCGCCGCGCTCGAGGACCACGGCATGGTCGTCCCGATGGCGACGACGAACCTTTTCGGGCACCCGGTCTTCAAGGACGGCGCGTTCTCGGCCAACGACCCGAAGGTGCGCGCCTTCGCGCTCCAGAAGACGATGGACGCGATCGACCTGGGCGTCGAGCTGGGGGCGCAGACCTACGTGTTCTGGGGCGGACGCGAGGGGACCGAGGCGGACGCCTGCCGGGACCCGCGCGTCGCGATCCAGCGCATGCGCGACGCGATGAACCTGTTGACCGGCTACGTGAAGGACCAGGGCTACGACCTGCGCTTCGCGCTCGAGTCCAAGCCGAACGAGCCGCGCGGGGACATCTACCTGTCGACCACCGGGCACATGCTGCACTTCATCGAGACGCTCGAGCACTCCGACATGGTCGGCGTCAACCCGGAGGTGGCGCACGAGACGATGGCGGGGCTCTCCTTCGTGCACGCCGTGGCCCAGGCCATGGAGCAGGACAAGCTGTTCCACATCGACCTGAACGGGCAGCGCATCGGGCGCTACGACCAGGACCTGCGCTTCGGCTCCGAGGACCTGAAGCAGGCGTTCCTTCTCGTCCGCCTGCTGGAGGGAACCGCCGGTGGACCGCGCTACGACGGTCCGCGTCACTTCGACGCCCACGCCTACCGCACGGAGGACGAGGCCGGGGTCTGGGAGTTCGCGCGTGGGTGCATGCGGACCTACAAGATCCTGGCCGAGCGCGCGCGCGCCTTCGACGCGGACCCCGAGGTCCAGGAGCTGACGCGGACCCCGGAGGAGGGGGAGCTCGGCGCGCTCCTGCGCGGCGGCTACGACGCCGACCGCGCGAGGAAGCTGCGCTCCCTGTCCATCGACGTCGACGAGACCGCGCGCCGAGGTCTCGGCTACGAGCGCCTCGACCAGCTCCTGCAGGAGCACCTGATGGGAGTCCGCGGTTGAGCCAGTTCCTCGGCCTCGACGTCGGCACGCAGAGCACCAAGGGGCTCGTCGTCGACCTGGAGGAGGGCCGAGTGGTCGCCCGCGCGGCGCGGAGCTACGGCCTGATCGAGGGGCTCGAGGAGGGCGCCGCCGAGCAGCACCCGGACACCTGGTGGGACGCGGTCCGCCACGTGGTGCGCACGCTCGTCGCGGAGCCGGCCGTGCGCACGGACGCGCTGGCGGGCATCGGGGTGAGCGGACAGCAGCACGGGTTCGTTCCGCTCGACGCGGAGGGCCGCGTGATCCGACCCGCGAAGCTGTGGTGCGACACGTCCACGGCGGAGGAGGCGCGCGAGCTGTCCGAACGCCTCGGGCGCGCCGTGCCGACCGGCTTCACCGCCTCGAAGATCCTCTGGCTCGCGCGCCACGAGCCGGCCCACGCGGCCCGGCTCGCGCGGGTCCTCCTGCCGCACGACTGGATCGACTGGAAGCTCAGCGGCGAGCTCTGGATGGAGGCCGGGGACGCCTCGGGGACGGGCTTGTTCGATCCCCACGAGCGTGCCTTCGACGCGCGCGCGGTCGAGGCCGTGCATCCGGGGCTCCTGGACTGCCTGCCCGCGCTGGTGCCGCACGACGCCCCGGCGGCGACGGTCTCGGCCGCGGCGGCGGACGAGCTGGGGCTTCCGAAGGGGCTCCCGATCGCGCCGGGGGGCGGGGACAACATGATGAGCGCGCTCGGTGCCGGCGCGGTGCGTCCCGGCGTGTTCGTGCTGTCCCTCGGAACCTCCGCCACGGTGTTCGCGCGGGCGGACGAGCCGGTCGTCGACCCCGAGGGCGCGATCGCCCCGTTCTGCGACTCGGCGGGAGGCTGGCTGCCGCTCCTGTGCGTGATGAACGCGACCGGCGTGACCGAGGAGGTGCGCGGCGCCTTCGGGTTCGACCACGAGGAGGTCACGCCCAGCGAGAGCGACCACTTCGACTCGTACAAGAACTGCCTGGAGCTGCTGGGGCCCGGTCGCGAGCTGACGAT
>CAZDYS010000605.1:0-2835 GCA_964509445.1 uncultured Planctomycetaceae bacterium | reverse complement strand
CACAGTTGTTCGTGACCATCCCACATCGACCGTCGCAGGTTTGGGCCTGAGGCTCCGGGGTGCAGCAGCGACCCGCCGAGCACAAGCCGCCGCCGTCGGTGCACACCTGAGAGCAGTCGACGGCGTTGCCGCATGAGGGCGTCTGCATGCCGCACAGGGCGCGGCCGCGCCGGTCCGTGCAGACCTCGGCGACCGGCGGAGGCTCGCAGCATGCGCCCAACCCGTCGCTGCGCGAACGCCGAGGCCCAGGGCGAGGGACAGGCCGCGGGCCTCGCGGACGGATCGGTGTTCCGCGCCCCGCACTCGGGCCGCTTCTGGCATCGCCCGGCTCCGGGCGACCCGGCGTTCGTGGAGGCCGGCACGATCCTCGAGCCCGGCAAGGTGGTCGGACTGGTCGAGGTCATGAAGACCTTCACCCACCTGGCCTACGCCCCCGGCGACGCGCTGCCCGAGCGCGCGCGCGTCGTGCGCGTCCTCGTCGGCGACGGCGACGAGGTCTCGGACGACGACCCGCTGCTCGAGGTCGAGCCGGCCTGAGGGGAGCGAAGCGGGCCGCGAGCGTCCAGGTGGCGCCGCGGGCCCGGGCTGCCGCCGGATTCGGCGGGCAGCTGTTGTGCGAACCCCGGGGATAGCGCATCGTGCGGACCTCGCATTGAGATCGAGTCTCAATCGAAACCACCGCGCCCCCGCGCCCAGCCCAGCCCCCCCACCCATGGAACTCGGCTCCCGTCCCCTGCTCTCCCTCTGCGCACGGATCCAGGCGATCCTCTTCCAGGTCTGCCTGACGACCGAGGACCTGATGGCGCTCGGGGTCTGGAGCGAGGTGCCGGCCTCCACGGGACTCTCGCCGGCCGTCGCCTCGCGCCTGCGCCTGCACCGCAGCGCGCGCGTGGACCCGGCGCTCCTGGAGCGTGTGACCGATCTGCTCGACCTGCGGTTCCTGAACTCGCTGTCGATGCTGCGGAGCCTGACGCCCGAGGAGCTGGAGGGCGTCGTCCGCCACTGGCTCGCGGAGCCGAACGGCGAGGCGCTGCCGGGGCTCCTGTGGTCCCTGTGCACGGATCCGCGGGACGAGGCCGCGCGGCTCGGCGCGAAGCTGGGCGCCGAGGCGCAGACGCTGGCCTGGGAGGCGTTCCGCAGCGGCAGCGGGACTCGCGTCCGATGACCGTCGACACGTTGCCCGCCGCTCCCGCTCGTCGCGTGGAGACCGCCGCGAGACCGGAGGTTCGCACGCGCTCCGCGAAGAGCACCTTCGTGCTCGTGACCCGGCGCCTGCACCTGTACTTCGGTCTCCTGTTGCTGCCCTGGGTCCTGCTCTACGGGGTGACCGGGTTCCTGTTCAACCACCCCGGGGCGTTCTCACCGCGCGAGGTGCGCGTGCTCGGCGCGGAGCACCTCGCGGGCACGGCCTTCGACGAGACGCCCGACCCCGACGCGCTCGCCGCCGCAGTCGTCTCCGCGCTGCGCGCGCACTGGCGGGAGGAGACGGCGGGAAACGGCGCCACGCCGGTCTTCGGCACGCCGCGGAACGCGCGCCTGTCCGGCCGCCTGTTCACGCGCCTCGAGGACGTGGAGCCGGGCGCGGAAGGTCTCCGCCGGCACACCGTCGTCGTCGACTGGGAGGGCGGAGGCGCGAAGGTCTACAGCTCCCCCGCCGAGGAGCCGGACCCCGTGGCGCCCTTCGCGGTCTCCGAAGGCCTCGTGCTCGCGGAGGACCCCTACGCGGAGGCTCCGGCGCGGCTCGCGAGCGCACTCGGCGCGATCGAGGGCGTGCCGGTCGAGGTCGACGAGACGCGCGGCCTGCCGCGGCTGTCCTTCGCGCTGGACGTGGACGGCACGCCCTGGAACGTCTCCTACGGGTTCCGCGAGGGCGATCTGGAAGCGCGCCAGGGCGACGAGGAGCCGCGTCCGCTGCGCTCCTTCCTCACGCGCCTGCACATGACCCACGGCTTCCCGGTGGACGGAGGCCCGCCCTGGTGGTGGGCCGTGATCGTCGACCTGATGGCGCTCTCGATGGTCGGCTGGAGCGTGACCGGCGTGATCCTGTGGTGGCAGATCAAGAAGGTCCGCGCCTGGGGCTGGATCTCGCTCGCCGTCAGCGTCGCCGCTGCCGCCGCCCTGTGGGCCGGGATGGTCGCCGAGATCGGCTAGCAGCCCGTGTAGAGGTGCCTCGGATGCCAGGGCGCGGGCATCGACCTCGGTGCGGTGGCCGGAGACGCAGGCGAATCGGTGGATGCGGCGAGGCCAGCGGGCGCCGCACCGGAGCGGAGGACCTCATCAGGGCGCCGAGCGACTTCTTCGACGGGCCGCTAGGGCTTGAACGAGGCGCCCGGCCGCAGCTCCTGCGGCAGGCTGAACACCACGTTCTCGGGTTCGCCGTCCATCTCTCGCACGCGGGTGACGCCGAACTCCGCCAGACGATCGAGCACGAGCTTCACGAGCGCCTCGGGGGCGGAGGCGCCGGCGGTCACGCCCACTCGCGGTCCGTCCGTGAACCACTCGGGCTTCACGTCGTCCGCCGAGTCGATCAGGTGGGCCGGGAGTCCGCGACGGCTCCCGAGCTCGACCAGGCGATTCGAGTTCGAGCTGTTCGGCGACCCGACGACGAGCAGCAGGTCGACCTCGCTCGCGAGCTCCTTCACCGCGTTCTGGCGGTTCTGGGTCGCGTAGCAGATGTCCTCGAGGTTCGGCCCTTCGATGTGCGGGAAGCGCGCGCGGAGCGCCTCGATCACGTCGCGCGTGTCGTCGACGGACAGCGTGGTCTGCGTGACGTAGGCGAGCCGCTCGGGGTCGTCGACCTCGAGGGCCTCGACCTCCTCCGGCGTGGAGAGGACG
>CAZDYS010000604.1:0-2836 GCA_964509445.1 uncultured Planctomycetaceae bacterium | reverse complement strand
CTGCGCCTCGCCGCGCCAGGAGGGGTAGTCCTCCTCCCACTCCTGCTCGGCGAGGTACTGCAGGAAGGTGTTGAGCCCTTCGTCCATCCAGGTCCACTGGCGCTCGTCGGAGTTGACGATCATCGGGAACCAGTTGTGGCCGACCTCGTGGATGATCACGGAGATCAGTCCGTACTTCGTGCGCGCCGAGTAGGTGCCGTCCTCCTCCGGACGCGGGCCGTTGAAGCACAGCATCGGGTACTCCATCCCGCCGACCGGGCCGTTCACGGAGATCGCGACGGGGTAGGGGTAGGGGAACGTGAACTTGGAGTACACGTCGAGCGTGTGGACGATCGACTCCGTGGAGTAGCGGCTCCAGAGCGGCTCGCCCTCGTTCGGGTAGTAGGACATCGCCCAGACGGGCTCTCCGTCCTTCACCGGGTGCAGGCGCGCGTCCCAGATGAACTTCCGCGAAGAGGCCCAGGCGAAGTCGCGCACGTTCTCGGCGTGGAACACCCAGGTCTTGGTGCCCTCGGGGATGGAGTCCTCGTTCGCCTTGGCCTCCTCGGGCGTGATGATGAAGACCTGCCGGTCGTCCTCCGCCTGCTTCAAGCGCTCGCGCTGGGTGGCGGTGAGCACCTCTTCGGGGTTCTGCAGCACGCCGGTGGAGGCCACGACGTGGTCCTCCGGCACCGTGATGCGGACCTCGTAGTCACCGAACTCGAGCGTGAACTCGCCGCTCCCGAGGAACTGCTTGTGCTGCCAGCCGTTGACGTCGGTGTAGGCGGCCATGCGTGGGAACCACTGCGCGATCTCGTAGAGGTAGTTTTCGTCGCGCTCGAAGTACTCGAAGCCGGTCCGTCCGCCGACGATGGAGTGGTCGTTGATCGCGTAGTTCCAGTCGATCGTGAACGTCGTGTTCTGGCCGCCCGGCAGGTCTTCGGGCAGGTCGACGCGCATCATCGTGCCGACGATCGTGTGGGGGATCTCCTCGTTGCCGGCGTCGCGTACGGAGGTGATGTCGACGGCGCCGTCGAACTCGCTCGAGAAGAGCGCGCGCTCGATGTCCGCGAACGTCGGCCCGCTCTCCATCGGCGACAGCGCCGTCTGCACCGCGTGCGACTCGGGCGAGAAGATGTTCGGGTCGAGCTGCACCCACAGGTAGGACAGCGTGTCCGGAGAGTTGTTGAAGTAGGTGATGGTCTCCGAACCGATCAGCCGCTGGTTCTCGTCGTCGAGCTCGATGTCGATCGCATAGTCGGCCCGCTGCTGCCAGTACTCGTGGCCCGGAGCGCCCGAGGCGGTGCGGTAGCTGTTGGGCGTCGGGAGGATCTCCTCCAGCTGGCGGAACTTGTCCTCTCGTTCGTCGCCGCCGCCGAAGGCGACACCGAGGCCGAGGAGAGCGAGGAAGGGAAGCGCGATCGGCAGTCGTTTCATGGGGTCGGGATCCGCTGCAGGGGCGAAGTGGCGCGACAGCCTACCGCATCCCGAGGCATCCGTTGGCGGACGGGCCGCCCGTGCGGGCAAACCCGGGGTGTTTCCGCTCCCCGCGTCCCCGTGCTTTACGCGACGGTGACTCTTCCTCTCAGCGGGGGACGCGTGGATCCCGAGGCGCGAAGGCCATCAGGACCCCGACGCCCGCGACCAGCAACCCGAGCAGCGTGAACAGGAGGTCTCCCTCCCCGACGCCCTTCCAGTCGCCGAGTCCGTACTCGTCGGCGTGCATCGAGAGGTACACGAAGACCAGCCCGACCAGGAAGGTCCCGCATCCGAACAGGCGAAATACCACCCCGTCATCCTAGCAGCGAGCGCGCGGACCGCCCGAATCGCACACGGCACGAGGGACTCTCACGCGTCTCTCATCCAGGCGCTCTAGACTGCCCCCGTGAGGATCCTGGTGGTCGAGGACTACGCGCCCCTGCGTGCGGGGATCGTGCAGGCGCTGCGCGAGGAAGGCTACTCCGTCGACGAGACCTACGACGGCGAGGACGGCTGGACGATGGCCTCGCGTGGTCAGTACGACGTGCTCGTGCTGGACCTGATGCTGCCCCGCCTGGACGGCCTCGAGGTCCTGCGGCGTCTGCGTCGCTCGGGCAGTTCCGCGGGAGTTCTGCTGTTGACCGCGCGCGACACGATCGCGGACCGCGTCGACGGGCTCGACGCCGGAGCCGACGACTACCTCGTCAAGCCCTTCGCGATCGAGGAGCTGCTCGCACGCGTGCGGGCCCTGGTCCGGCGTGGTTACGCGAAGCGGGACCCCCTGATCGAGGTCGGGCACCTGCGCATCCACACGACCAGCCACCGGGTCGAGGTCGACGGAGAAGCGGTGGAGTTCACGGCCAAGGAATACGCGCTGCTGGAGTACCTCGCGCAGCGCAAGGGCGAGGTCGTCTCCCGCACCGACATCTGGCAGCACATCTACGACGACCGCTCGGAGGCGACGAGCAACGTCGTGGACGTCTACATCGGCTACCTGCGCAAGAAGATCGAGCGCGAGGGGCACTCCCGGCTCCTGCGCACGCGTCGCGGCGAGGGCTACGTCTTGAGCGACGACGGATGAAGTCGATTCGCTCGCGACTCGTGCTCTGGAACGCGCTGGGGATCACCCTGTTCCTCGGCGCGAGCGGCTTCGTGATCTACGAGGTCGTACGGGAGCGAGTCGAGCGAGAGCGGGACGCGACGCTGCTCGCGGTCGCACGTTCCCAGGCCGACTCGATCCCGCCCGCGCTGGGGCGCAGGCTCGCGGGTGGGGAGACCTGGTCCGAGCTGATGGAGGAGGTCGACTGGCTCGAACCGGAAGGGCTTTGTTGGTTTTGAAGCAGGGGCAATCTATCGCTTGATGCTGATGCTAATGAGT
>CAZDYS010000603.1:0-2836 GCA_964509445.1 uncultured Planctomycetaceae bacterium | reverse complement strand
GGTTCTAGGGTGTTGCTACTCCCTTTTTGCCAATAATCTAGGACTGGAGACAGCGCATAGTGAACATCACCGGAGAGACAAATAATCCGCTCATGTCCGCGCAGCCGATCGAATAAATTTTCAACAGCATAGGGATCAAAGGCCCATGGCTCTGGATCTTTACCTGCAGATCCGAGAGCCTTCCGCTAGCTTTTGGAGACACGAGGACGCCCGATGAAGACACGAACCACCCTCCTTGCCCTCTTCGCACTCTTCTCCCTGAGCCTGGCTCCCACGGCCCAGAGGACCGGGAAGCCCGACGCACCGCCGGAGGATCCCGGCGGCGCCGGCGGGGGCTACACGGGCCCCGGGGACACGACGCCCCAGGGCGGCGGCGGGGGCTCGACGGACGGCTCCACGGACAACCCGGGCGCGGGAGCGCCGGATCCCCTGGCCCAGGGCGGTACGACCTCGACCGGCACGACCTACGCCCAGGGCGTCAACCCGATCAACGGCCCGCGCGCCGGCGGCGAGGGACCCGGCAGTCTCTCCGACGCTCCCCCGCCGATCACGCCGGCCTCGCGTCCGCGCATCGACACGCCGAACTCCTGGAAGCTCTGGTGGCACTACAACCGCTGGGACCACATCCAGGACGCGCCCGGGCTCGCGAGCTCCGGGACCAGCGACTTCTTCATCGGCCGGGGTGAGAAGACCCAGACCTCTCCCCTCTTGCGCGCCTCCCGCGCTCAGGTGCAGGACATCGTTCAGCCGGCGCTGCTCGAGGCCCTCGAGAAGGGCGGCCGCCCGGAGCTCGAGATCTACGCGCTGCACGCGCTCGCGAAGCTGCGCAACGTGACGCCGGACCCGGTGCGCGGCGGCTTCGAGGACGTGGTCGGCACCTACCTGCGCAGCGGCAACCAGGACGTGGCCGAGAAGGCCGTGCTCGCGCTCGGTGCGCGCGGGGACGACCGGTTCGCCACGATGCTCATCGGCATCCTCGCCGACGATCCGGTCGGTCGCCAGGCGCTCGGACGGCAACGCGTCGGCCTGCGCTTCCGCACCTTCGCCGCCTACGCGCTCGGCCTGCTCGGCGAGCGCACGGAGGTCCCCGCCGTCCGCGTGGCGATCTACGACGCGCTTCTGGAGGCCCTGTGGATCGAGCGCGTCGAGGTGCAGGCGGCTTGCCTGACCGCCCTCGGCCAGACGCGCATGCCCGTGGGCAGCGAGTACCTCGAGGAGGGCGACCTGTTCGCCGGCAAGACGCGCATCGACCAGGTGCTGGAGATGCGCAAGTTCTTCGAGGACGACGAGCAGTCCTTCGTCGCGCGCTCCCAGGCGCCCACGGCGCTGGCCGCGCTCCTGACGGACGCGCCCGAGAGCCTGCGCCTCGAGACGATCTTCCTCCTGCTCGGCGCCTCCGGGCAGCACTCGAAGGAGCTGCGCGAGGTCCAGAACGCGTCGATCCTCGCGCTCGGAGAGCTCGGGCGCTCGGGCGGCACGCCGATCGACGACCAGGTGATCGAGCACCTCGCGCGCGTCGCCTACAAGTCCAGTCAGGACCGCTCCACGCGCTTCCTCGCGATGGCCGCGCTCGGCCAGGTCGCAGGTCGTCGCGGTCTCGGCGAGGAGCCGTTCGCCGCGGTCGAGGACGTGCGCAAGCTGTTCGTCCAGAACCTGGGGCGCTCGCGCGGCGAGAGCCAGTCCTGGACCGCGCTCGGTCTCGGCATCCTGGAGTCGACCGCTCCGGACCGCGGCCAGGTCGCCGACCCGAAGAGCACCTCCGCGCTCCGCAAGGTGTTCGGCAAGACGCGCTCGAACGAGGTGCTCGGCGCCATCGCGATCGCGCTCGGCATGGTCCGCGATCTCGAGGCCGAGGAGATGATCCGCCTGCGCATGCTCGAGAGTGGCGAGGAGTACGTGCGCGGCTACTGCGCGCTGGCCCTCGGCATGATCGGCTCGCCGGCCTCGATCACCGACCTGCAGCGCGTGCTCAAGGGCTCGACGATGCGTCCCTTCGTGGTGGAGAACGCGGCCATCGCGCTCGCGCTCCTCGGCGACCAGACGATCGGATCCTCGCTCTACGAGATCCTGAGCAAGTCCTCGCGCCCGAAGGTCCAGGCTTCGATCGCTTCGGCCATGGGCTGGATCCGGGACCCGCGCCCGGTCGCGGACCTCTGCGAGCAGCTGATCGACCCGCGCAAGAACGAGACCGGTCGCGCCTGGACCGCGGTCGCGATCGGCCGGATCTGCGACGAGGACGACTGGCCCTGGAGCAGCCGCATCGCGGCGAACTGTCAGTACGACGTCTGGCTCCCGACGCTGGTCGAGCCGCAGCTCCAGAACGGGCTGCTCGACCTGCCCTAGCTGCCAGGAGTCGCGGGACGCAGGCCTCCCGACGGGAGGCTAGTCCCGCGGCGTCGCCGCCTCGCGGGACGAGGCGCTGGCTCCGCGTGCGTGGAGCCAGAACAAGCCCCCCACCGCGATCAGGAGGCCCGCCAGGGACACGGCGCGCGCGCGCGCGACCGCACCTCGGCGGGCTTCTTCGTCGGCGCGCAGCGCATCGAGGCGCTCGCGGAACGAGCGCGCGGAGGCCTCCCACCCGGGGCGGGCGTCGGCGTCGAGGTCCGCGCTGCGAACGGCGTCCTCGAGGCGCGCGACAGCGGTCTCCGCGAGGTCGCGGCGGCGCAGGGTCAGCGCGGAGCGCGCACAGTGCCAGGCGACCTCCAGGTCCGGCGTGGTGGCGAGGTAGTCCTCCGCGCGGCGGATCGCCGTCCCCAGGTTGCCCGCCTCGATCAGGAGCTCGATCCGCGCCTTCTCGGCCGCACTCGGGTCCCGCGCTCCCTCCAGGAGGCGCCAG
>CAZDYS010000602.1:0-2843 GCA_964509445.1 uncultured Planctomycetaceae bacterium | reverse complement strand
CCGGAGCCTCTGGGCGATGCGACGGTGCTCGGCGTCGCTCTTCGCGAAGTCCCTGCGCTCGATCCGGCCCAGCTCGGCGAGCACCTGCGCGAGGTTGGGGCCCTCGAGATGCTCCATCACGACGTAGTCGAGTCGCTGCCAGACGCCCACGTCGAGCACCTGCACGATGCCCGGGTGTTCGAGGCGGGCGAGGGACTGTGCCTCGTTGCGCACCCAGGCGCGCTCGCTGTGTTCTCCCAGTCGCGTACGGTCCAGCACCTTCAGCGCCACCCGACGCCCCAGCCGTTCGTCCTTGGCGAGGTACACGCTGCCGAGTCCCCCGTGACCGATGCGGTCGAGCACCCGGTAGTGCGCCACGACCTCCGGCAGGTCCTCGTCGTCGTCGAGGCCCTGCGCCAGCGTCCGCAGCTGCTCGAACACGCGGATGCGCTGTTCGAGCTGAGGCGCGTCCTCGCCGGCGCTCTCCAGGAGCTCTCCCAGACCGACCGGCTCCCCGGCCTCCTTCCGCGAGCGATAGGCGTCGAAGAGGCGCGTGATCAGGGGGTCGCTGTCGCGCGTCGTCACTCGCTCCTCAGGACACGCGCCGGGCCAGGTTCGCGATCGCGCGGTCGAACCGCTCGCGCGCAGTCGTGCGGTTGCATCCCACGATGCGCCCGATCTCGTGCCAGTCCATGCGCTCGAACACGCGCATCGTGATCAGCTCCTGTTCTTCCTCGTCGAGCTGGCCCATGTGCTTCAACACGTTCTCGTGCGCCTCGAACTCGGCCACGATCTGGCTCGGGTGCCGCTTCGGGTCGGGCATGCTGTCGAGGCCCGCACCGTCCTGTGCAGCTCCCTGGTGTCGTCCGTCCGCACCCTGGATCAGGTTGTAGAACTCGTGCGTGACGATCTGCTTGAGCCAGCGGCGCAGGCTGCCTTCCCCGTCGTAGGTGAACGAGTCGATCTTCTGCCAGGCCTTGGAGAACGCCTCCTGCAGCACGTCCTCCGCGTCGAAGCGACTCCGCAGCGTTCCCTGGATGCGGCACTCGATCGAGACCAGCAGCATGCGCTTGAAGCGGTCGAACAGCTCGTGCCACGCAGCGTCCTCGCCGGCGCGGGCGGCGGCGAGCACGAGCTCGGTGCGACGAGAGTCGGACCCGATGGAAGAGGGGGAGTCCGGCAAGGGCAAGGGGCCAGGCGAGGAAGCGGCCTCGCATGGAGATACCCCATCCGCGCGAAACCTGTGAGGCCCAGCGCGGCTTTTCTGGTGGACGCGTCCCGAGGAGGCCGGTCAGCCCTCGAGCCAGCGGGCGATCAGCGTTCGCAGCGCCGACAGGCTCACCGCTCCGTTCTCGAGGATGCGGTCGTGGAACTCCGGGTAGGAGAAGCGGTCTCCGAGCGTCTCTCGGGCCTCGTCGCGCATCGCGAGGATCTCGCGCTGGCCGATCTTGTAGGCGAGCGCCTGACCGGGCCAGGCGATGTAGCGGTCGACCTCGTTCTCCACGTTGTTGCGCGCCAGGAGCGTGTTCTGGAACACGTAGTCGATCGCGCGTTCGCGGCTCCAGCCGAAGGCGTGCATCCCGGTGTCGACCACCAGGCGGCAGGCACGCCAGGCGTCGAAGGAGAGCACGCCCAGACGGTCGAGGTCGCTCGAGTAGAGGCCCATCTCGTCGCACAGGCGCTCGGTGTAGAGCGCCCAGCCCTCGACGAAGGCCGTCGTTCCTCCGTGGCGGCGGAAGAGCGGGATGTCCTCGAGCTCCTGCGCGATCGCGAGCTGCAGGTGGTGACCCGGGATCGCCTCGTGGTAGGCGAGGACCTCCGCCTCGTAGCGCGGCCGCGTCTCGGGCGCGAACGTGTTGATGTAGTAGCGGCCCGGGCGCGAGCCGTCGGCGGCGGGGGAGTTGTAGTAGGCGATCGTCGTGTCGCGCTCCTCGTGACTCGGCACGCGGACGACCTCGCAGTCGGCGAGCGGCAACCGTCCGAAGTAGGTCGCCATCTTCCCGCGGGCCGCGGCCATCGCCTCGATCGCTTTTCCCTCGACCTCGTCGCGCGTCGAGAAGTGGAGATCGGGAGAGTTGCGCAGGGTCTCCTGGATCGCCCCCACGTCGCGCGTGCCGAACTGCCGCTCGCCCAGCTCGGCGATCTCGGCGCGGATGCGCGCCACCTCGCTCAGGCCGAACTCGTGGATCGCGCGCGGATCGCACTCCTCGATCGGAAGCGACGTGTAGTGCTGGATCAGCTTGGTGTACGTCTCGGCGCCGTCCTCCAGGTGCACCAGCCCCGGCCGGTCGTCGCCGCGGGAGACCGGGAGGATCCGGTTCTTCAGGAGGTCGCGGTAGCCCGCGAGCGCCGGGTAGAGCTCCTCCTCGACGGCGCGGAACACGGCGTTGAAGAACTGACCGCGCTCCCGCGGCTCCAGCGGGTCGTCCTCCGCCTGCAGGAGGACGCGCGTCCCGATGACCAGGCGCTCGCCGTCCTGCAGGTGCAGGTTGATCAGGCGCAGCTCGCGCTGCCGCCGCGAGTCGCCGAGGTGCTCGTGCGCGATGCGCGCGACGCTGCCGTTCGGCGGGAGCTCGATCCAGGTGCCGCCTCCGGTCGCGAGGGCGACCAGCGGGTTGTCGAACGGGTCGCCGTCGAGGACGCCGCCCAGCTGCGCGACGACCTTCTCGATCGCGGTGCGCGAGGCCACCTTGCCCTCCGCGAGGCCGTACTCGAGGTTGATGCTGGCCTGACGCACGTAGGACGACAGCTGGCGCCAGCGCGCGACGAGTCGCTCACGCTCGCGCGCCGTCTCGTGGGGCTGGATCTCGGCCAGCTTGAGGACGTCGACGTGGGGGCCCTCGAGCGGGTCCACGTTCCAGTCC
>CAZDYS010000601.1:0-2853 GCA_964509445.1 uncultured Planctomycetaceae bacterium | reverse complement strand
CACCCTCGGCAAGTTCCACCTCGACGGGATCGCACCGGCCCCGCGCGGCCTGCCGCAGATCGAGGTCAGCTTCGACCTCGACGCGAACGGCATCCTGCAGGTGAAGGCCGTCGACAAGGGCACCGGCAAGGAGCAGTCGATCCGCATCGAGGCGTCCTCCGGGCTGTCCGAGGACGAGATCGAGCGCATGCGCAAGGAAGCCGAGGCGAACGCCGACGCGGACAAGGCGCGCCGCGAGGTCGTCGACCTGAAGAACCAGTGCGAGGCCCTGCTGCACGAGACCGACAAGCAGCTGGGCGAGCACGGCGACAAGCTCTCCGACGAGGACAAACAGGCCATCGAGGCCGGCAAGGAGGAGCTGAAGAAGGCCCTGGAGACGGACGACAAGGCCAAGATCGAGGCCGCGCAGCAGTCTTTTGCACAGAAGGCCCAGAAGCTGGGTGAAATCGTCTACGCCCAGGCCCAACAAGAAGCAGGAGCGCAGCCGGGTCCGGGGGGACCCGAAGCGGCTCCTGGACCCGGACCGGGGTCCGGCGGTGCGACCTCCGAAGCGACGGGGGACGAGCCGGTGGACGCCGACTTCGAGGTGAAGACCTGACAGAGGTTCCGACTCCTCCCGGAACCTCACCGAGAGCCGATCCCGCGCGCAGGGGCGCGGGGTCGGCTCGACCTTTTTCCGGCGCGGCGCGGGGCTTCGAACGGGAGCGTGACCGCGCGCGGTTGAGCCCCTAGTCGCCGCCGGATACCTTCCGCGGCGCGCGCTCGCCCCATCGATGATCTCGGTTGCCCACCTGGTCCGGCGGTTCGGCTCCTTCACCGCCGTCGACGACATCTCCTTCTCCCTCGACAAGGGGGAAGTCGTCGGATTCCTCGGCCCCAACGGAGCCGGCAAGAGCACCACCATGCGCATGCTGACCGGCTTCCTGCCGGCCACGCGCGGGTCCATCCAGGTGGCCGGGTTCGACGTGATCGAGGAGTCGCTCGAGGTGCGGCGTCGGATCGGCTACCTCCCCGAGGCGGTGCCGCTGTACCGCGAACACCGCGTCGAGGAGATGCTGCTGTTCCAGGGGCGCCTGCACGGTCTCACGCGCAAGGAGGCTCGCCGGCGGGGAGCGGACGTGCTGGCCCGCGTGGGGCTCGCCGATCGCGCGCGCAGCGTGATCGGCAAGCTCTCGAAGGGACAGCGGCAGCGCATCGGCCTCGCGGTCGCGCTGCTGCCCGATCCGGAGGTCCTGATCCTGGACGAGCCGACCAGCGGTCTGGACCCGCTGCAGCGCATCGAGGTGCGCAGCCTGATCCGCGAGCTGGCCCAGGACCGTACGGTCCTCCTGTCCTCGCACATCCTGCCCGAGGTGGAGGCCGTGTGTCCGCGCGTGATCGTGCTCCACCAGGGCTCGATCGTCGCCGACGGGACGAGCGAGCGCCTCGTGTCCCAGCTCGGCGGCGCGACCTACGTCGCGGTCGAGGCGGTCGTGCCCGACGCGGAGGAAGCGGTCCGGCTCCTCGGGTCGCTGCCCGGCGCCAGCGAGGTCGAGGACGACGGTCGCCTCGGCATCCACCGTCGCTTCCGCGTGCTCGCCGCCGAGGACCTGCGCGAGGACGTGGGGGCGCTGGCCGCTCAGAAGGGCTGGGCGCTGCGCGAGCTCTCCTGGCACCAGCCCACCCTGGAGCAGCTGTTCGCACGCGTCGCGCTCGGACTCGACCCCGAGGGCGTCGAGGACGCCGCCTCCGAGGCTCCGGCCGCGCCGGCGCCGCCGAACAGCGGTCCCGCTCTGCAGGTCGAGCTCGACCTGGCCGCTTCGGCGAACGACTCCTTCCCCGGCGCGCCGGCCGCTGCGCCCGCTCCGGGCCCGCCCGCGACCAGCGCCCCGATGCTCAACCCGTTCCAGGTGCCGGCGCCCGGCGAAGAGCTGCCGAGGACCGATGCGGAGGGCGAACGGTGAGCGGCTTCGGTGCGGTCTACCGGCGCGAGCTCGCCGGGCTGTTCCTCGCGCCCCTCGCGTGGATCCTGTTGTGCGTCACGCTGCTCTTCAACGGGTTCTTCTTCCGGGCCGTGATGGAGAGCTCCGGCGGCGACATCAACGTCACCCTGGTCTACATGCACCAGGGGCCGCTGTGGTTCCTGGCCATCTTCCTGCCCCCGCTGCTGACCATGCGCATGATCAGCGAGGAGAGCCGCAGCGGGCTGCTCGAGTTCCTGCTGACCGCGCCGGTCGCGGACGGCGCCGTGGTGTCGGCCAAGATGCTCGCGGCCACGACGTTCCTGGGGATCGCCTGGCTCAGCATCCCGCTCTTCGCACTCCTGGTCCACGCGCTGGGCGCGCCGCCGGACTGGGGCATGGTCTGGACCGAGTGGCTCGGCGCCGTGCTGGTCTTCGGGCTCCTGTCCTCGCTCGGTCTGGTGATGAGCGCCGTCAGCGGGACGCCCCTGGTGGCGGCCTTCCTGGGGATCCTCGGCAACGTGCTCCTGATGGTGCTGCCCTCGGCCGTGCGCATGGTGCGCGGGCCGCTGCGCGAGCCGGCCGAGTGGCTGCGCGACAAGATCGACGTCCAGGCGCACTACTACGGATCGTTCCTGACCGGCGCGGTCGACACCGCGCACCTCGTGTTCTACGTGGGCTGGGCCGCCGCACTGCTGTTCGTCGCGACGCGGCTGGTCGAATCGAAACGGTGGATCGGATGACGAAGGCCGGTCGGGGGGCACAGGCGGGAGCGCGCACGCGCTTCTCGATGGGGCTGCGCGTCGCCCTCGGCACCCTGCTCGCCGTAGGAGCCGTCGTGCTCGCGATCGACCTGGCGGACGCGTAGTACGCACGTGTCGACCTCTCCCTCTCCGGGCGAAACACGCACGTT
>CAZDYS010000600.1:0-2857 GCA_964509445.1 uncultured Planctomycetaceae bacterium | reverse complement strand
GCGCGCGGGCTGGCGGAGAAGGCGGGGCACAACCCGCTCTGGCTGGTGGCCTACGTCGTCGGGACGTTCATCCTGCTCCCGCTTTGCGGTTGGCTGCTCTGGGGAGGCGGCTTCGGCTAGGGTGAGGCAGGCGCAGCGAGCAAGACGATGAGTAGGGAGCGACAGAGCGAAGGTTCCGGGTTCGACGACATCCTGCGGGAGTTCTCGAAGATGCTCGAGGACGGTCGACACATCTTCGACGCGGCCTCGAACGCGCTCCTCGGCGGCACCGATCCCGAGACGATCCGGGAGGACCTGTTCCGCACGGACCGACGGATCAACGAGACCGAGCAGCGCCTGCGGCGCATGATGGTCGTGCACGGAACCGTGCGCGGCACGCAGAGCTTCCCGTCCCTCCTCGTGATGATGAGCCTCGCGAAGGACGCGGAGCGGATCGGGGACTACGCCAAGAACGTGTTCGACCTCGCGGTCCTGGCGCCGGACTTCGGCTCGGAGGAGAACCGGCAGCTCTTGATCCGGCTCAAGGACGAGGTCAGCAACGTGGTCGGCCGGGCGCGTGACGTGCACGACGCCCAGGACGCCGAGGGCGCACGGAGCCTGCTCGCGGAGTGCGACCGCATCCAGGACGTGTGCGACGGAAACCTCGAGCGCTCGCTGAAGGGCGAGGGGCAGGGCACCGTGGCCTTCGCGCTCGCGAGCCGCTACCTCAAGCGCGTGGCGGGACACGCGGCCAACGTCGCGACGTCGCTCGTGATGCCGCTGCACAAGCTCGACTTCTTCGACGAGTCCTGAGGGACGCCGAAGGCCTGCTCCCGCGGGCTCAGTCGGGAACCGGGTGCGCGGAGTCGGCCTGGATGACGCCGTCCTCCATGACGAGCGTCCGTCCGCAGCGCGCCGCGAGCCGCGAGTCGTGGGTGACCAGGATCATCGCGAGCCCGCGCCGCTCCTGCTCCTCCAGGAGCAGCTCGAGCACCGTCTCGCCGGTCGCGCTGTCGAGGTTTCCGGTGGGCTCGTCGGCCAGCAGGATCTCCGGATCCTGGAGCAGCGCCCGCGCGATCGCGACGCGCTGCCGCTCGCCGCCGGAGAGCTGGGAGGGCCGGTGCTTGAGGCGGCTGCCGAGGCCGAAGCGCTCGAGCGTGTCCAGCGCACGCTCCCGGAGCTCCTTACGCTCCCTCCGGTAGCCCAGCCAGGACCGCCCGATCATCGCCGGCAGCAGCGTGTTCTCGACCGCGTCCAGCTCCGGCAGCAGGTGGTAGAACTGGAAGACGAAGCCCAGGTGCCGGTTGCGCAGGTGGGCCCGCGCGTTGACCGACACGTTCCAGGGGTCGGCGGCCCAGGGCAGCTCGCCTCCGACGTTCAGCGTGCCCTCGTCCGGCCGGTCCAGGAGACCGAGGATGTGCAGCAGGCTCGACTTGCCGGCTCCCGAGGCCCCGACCAGCGCGACCCGCTCGCCCCTGCGCAGCGTCAGGTCGATCCCGTGCAGGATCTCCAGGGAGCGGTCCCCGATCGCGTAGGCCCGTCGGATGCCGCGCGCGGTCAGGACGACCGGCGCCGAGTCGGGAGGCACGTTCACTCGTAGCGAAGCCCCTCCAGCGGCTGCAGACGCGCGGCGCGCCAGGCCGGGAAGGCCGCGAACACCAGCGCGCACAGGAAGGCGCCCACCACGATCATCGCGACCGGCACGGGCTCGACGATCGCGGGGATGTGATCGAACAGGTAGACGGTGCGGTCGAAGATCTGCACCCCGAAGAAGTCGGAGAGCCAGCGCTCGATCGGGTCGATCTTGAACGCGGCCCACACGCCCAGCGTGGCGCCGAACAGCGTCCCCCAGAGGGCGTCCCAGAACGCGATCATCACGAACATGTCGAGGATGCCGCGCGGCGTCGCGCCGAGCGCGAGCAGGATCCCGATGTCGCGTCGCTTCTCGGTCACCATCATCGAGAGGATCGCGAAGATCGTGAAGCCCGCGACCAGGAGCACCAGGCTGAGCATGATCGCCATCAGCGCTCGCTCGTTCTCGATGGCCCCCAGGAGGTTCCCGCGGAAGTCCTCCCAGGTCAGGATCTGCGTCCCGGCGATCTCCCGTCGCAGGAGGAGCTCGCGCTCCTCGAGCTCCGCCAGGATCTCCGCCACGAACGGACGCTTGTCGCGCTCGTAGTTTTCCAGGCGCACGAGCACCTGGCTGTAGCGCACGGAGCCGCCCAGGAAGTCCGAGAGCTCGCGCCGATCCATCAAGAGGCGCGTACGGTCGCTCTCGTTCTCGCCCGTGCGGAACGACCCCGCCACGACGAACTCCCGGTTCGAGGGCGCGTACTCCCCGGTGAGCTCGTCCTGCACGATGGTCGTGAGCTGCAGGACGTCGCCACGCCGCAGGTTGAGCTCGTCCAAGAGCTGGTCGCCGAGGATCACGGAGGCGCGCAGTCGGCCGGGGATGTCGTAGCCCGGCGGCGGAGCGAACGGGAGCAGCGGGTTCGCGACGGGCGCCCAGGGCGGCCCGGCCTCCTCGCCGGTGAGGGACGGGAGCAGCCGCGTGACGTCGTACTCTCCCCGCAGCGCGGGCGCAGGCGGCGCCGGCCCGAACTGGGCGGCGTGGACGCGGAACTGCTGCCTGGCGAGCCAGGCCTGGCCCGGGACGTCGATCCCGATCAGCTGCACGACGAGCTCGCTGCGGCCGCCCTGGAACGCGAGCCGGTGGTCGAGCCGCTGGCCCTCGATGGTGACCATCGCGCCCCAGACCAGCTGGGCCGCCGCGCCCGCGACGCGCTCGTCGCTGCGAACGACCTCCAGGATCGGATCGGGGTCGCGCGGCACCTCGATCGACGGGCCGCGGACCTGCCGCGGCAGGATCATCACGTCC
>CAZDYS010000599.1:0-2861 GCA_964509445.1 uncultured Planctomycetaceae bacterium | reverse complement strand
GCGAAGGACCTCGGCTCCGGCCTGGACGCCGAGGGCCAGGTCTTCCTCGGCATGCTGGATCTCGCCTACCACACGGACGAGGACGGGATCGTCGACACGACCGCCGTGCGGGACGAGGTCTACCGGCGAACGCGTTCGTTCGACCCCATCGAAGGCTCGGTCTCGCAGGCGTCCTTCGGGCACCTGGTCGGCTACCAGGCCGGCTACTACGGCTACCTGTGGTCGCTCGTCTACGCGTCGGACATGTTCTCGCGCTTCGAGCACGACCCGATGAACACGGACACGGCACGCGCGTTCCGACGCGAGGTGCTGTCCCGCGGCGGCATGCGCGACGAGCTCACGATGGTGCGCAACTTCCTCGGACGCGAGCCGAACGCGGACGCGTTCCTGCGCGAGCTCGGACTCGACTAGCGCAGCACGAGCTCTTCGCCGAGGAACGCGATCGTCGAGGCGAACGCCTGCTCGAGCTCGGGAGTCGCGCCCCGGTAGGGATGCACCGCGCCGAACGTGTGGCCCGCACCCTCGATCGACTCCAGCCGAGCCGGCCCCTCACCGAAGGCGTGCAGCAGCGCCTCGGCCTCCTCGTGGGGAACGGTGGTGTCCGCGGTCCCGTGCACGAGCAGCGTCGGAGTCGCCAGGCGCGAACAGGCCGCGCGAACGTCGAGCGCCTCGGCGTTGCGCTCCACGTCGTCGAGCCAGTCGCTGGACAGGCGGTGCGTCTGTCCGGTGCGCGCGTTCGGGATCTCGAGCACGCCGCTCTCGCGCCAGCCGTCCCAGAGCTCCTCGGGAAAGCGCTGCGTGAGCGAGACGGCCGCCCAGGTGACGACGGCCCGGAAGCTCCCACTCTCGGAGGCGTGCAGGAGCGCGGTGCCGCCACCGCGGCTGTGCCCGAGCAGCGCGAGCCGGTCGAGGTCGATCCCGAGGTCGTTGGCGCGCAGGAAGCTCTCCACGCAGGCGAGGTCCTCGACGTCCCGGCTCGGGGTGCTGTGGAAGAAGCCCTCGTTGTCCGTGAAGCTCTCGAGGTCCTCCCCCACCCCACTGCCGGACAGGTTGATCGCCACGGACACGAGACCGGCGCGCGCGAGCCGCTGCTGCAGCTCCGGGAAGAAGCCCCAGCGCAAGAAGCCCTTGAAGCCGTGCACCACCAGGACGGCGGGGAGCTTCGCGCGCTGCTGCGCGGGCCGCGTGACGACGCCGCGCAGGATGCGTCCGGGGTCGTCCTGGTAGTGCAGGGAGAAGGGCTGGATCGCGAGTTCCATCGTGGGGGCGGTCGGGGCGATGCGGCGAGGGCTGGCCTCAGAAGAGGGTGGTCTGTCCGTCGGGCTTGGTGCTCGTGCGCAGGCGAGGATAGCGCTCCAGGAGCTCGGACGGCGCGCTGGGCGGCCGCTGCTCGAGCAGGGAACGCAGCTCCAGCGCGTTCGCGACCGCCTGACCACGGAAGTGGTTGTTGGTGATCACATAGGTCTCGTCGACTCCGTCTGCCAGACGCTTCGTCGCGCGCGCGAGCTCCTCGACCTCGGGCGGCGTGTAGAGGTAGTCGTAGCGCTGGTCCCGTCCGGCGTCGCGCGCGAACCAGGTCGCCGCGTTGCGACCGTGGACCCGCAGGTACCCCACGGGTCCCAGCGTCGGCGCGTCCGCGGGGGGATGGTCCTTCGCGGGCGGCAGGTCGATGCGCGCGAGCGACACGCCCAGGGCCTCGACGCGCTGGAGCGTGGCGCGCTCGAACCAGCTGCGGTGACGCAGCTCGAGCACGAGCGGGAGGTGCCCGAAGGCGGACTCGATGCGCTCGAGACGCGCGAAGGCGTCGGGGCCCGCGCGAAACCCGACCGGGAACTGGACCAGGACCGCCGCCAGCTTGCCCGACGCGCGCAGCGGTTCGACCCCCTCGAGCCACGCGTGTGCGAGCGCCTCGAAGTCGGTCTCGCGCGCAGGCAAGGCCTCGTGCGTGAAGGCGCCCAGGAGCTTCGCCGTGAACCGGAACCCGGGCGTCGTCTCGACCTCCCGCAGCCAGCGCAGCGCGTGATCGGCGCGCGGCAGCGCATAGAACGACGCGTTCACCTCGACGCAGTTCACGAAGCGCTTCAGGTACGCGAGCGGGTGGAAACCGCGCGGCTTCTTGCGCGGATACACGGTGCCCTCCCAGTCCGCGTAGGACCAGCCGGCCGGGCCCACCCGGATCAATGGTCGGACTCCGTTCCGAGGTGCGCGAAGCCGCGCTCCTCCAGCTCGAGCATGCGCGCGCGCAGCTCGCGCGTCGCCTCCTCGACCGCGTCGTCCCCCGCGTCCGCGGACACGTGCATCGGCTCGCCGTAGGAGAGCACGACCCGCGCTCCGAACTTCGGGATCGTGAAGCGGTCCCAGCTCTTCAGGTAGCGCGCCTCGTCGCACACGAACCCGCAGGGCAGGATCGGCAAGCCCGTCGCGCGCGCCATCCAGGCGGGCCCGGGGTTGACCGAGTGGCGCGGCCCGCGCGGACCGTCGGGCGTGATCACGATGAGCGCTCCCCGCTCGAGCTCGCCCAGCATCCGTCGCAGCGCGCGGGCCGGGCTCTTGTTCGAGGAACCGCGGATCGTGTGGTACCCGAAGCGCTCGAGCATCCAGGTGACGAGCGAGCCGTCGTCCGACGGCGACACGAGCACGTGCAGGTTCTGCCGCGCGTGAGCGCGCATCGGGAGCAGCATGCGCCCGTGCCAGATGCAGGCGAGTGCACCCTCGCCCGCCGTCACGCGCTCGTAGTGCTCGAACCCGAGCCGTTCGATCTTCCAGCTCGAGGAGAGTGTGCGGAGGATGGTCGGAGCCAGGATCGGAAGCAGGGCGCCGCCGACCTTCCGTCGTGCGATGCGAAAGCGGCGGCGACGATC
>CAZDYS010000598.1:0-2866 GCA_964509445.1 uncultured Planctomycetaceae bacterium | reverse complement strand
CGCGGCTTCGACGCCAGCCGCGGCATCAAGTTCAAGACCTACTGCTCGACGCGAATCCGCGGAGCGATCCTCGACCAGCTGCGCTCCCAGGACTGGGTGCCGCGCCTGGTGCGCCTCAAGGCGAGCAAGATCGAGCGCGCGCTGCAGAAGCTCACCGCCGAGTACGGTCGCGAGCCCACGCACGCCGAACTCGCGCGCAACCTGGAGATGGATCACACCGAGCTGATCAAGGAGATCCAGGACTCGCGCGCGCGCACCATGTTCTCCCTCTCGGAGAAGTGGGAGGACGACGACGGATCCGTCGAGAAGGTCGAGATCCTGGAGGACAAGGGGTCCATCGACCCGGTCAGCGAGCTCAACCGCCGCGACCTGATGGGCTTCATCACCCGCGCGCTCACGCACAAGGAGCGCTTCATCATCGAGCAGTACTACCAGTACGGCCACACGATGCGGGAGATCGGCGAGATGCTCGCCCTGACCGAGAGCCGCGTGTGCCAGATCCACTCCAACGTGATGGGTCGGCTGAAGGGGCTCCTGGGGCAGAAGCAGGGCACGCTGCTGAGCTAGGCGCTGGCGCGCGTTCGCGTCCGTCGGAGGCTCTTCCGGACCGAACGTCCGCAGCTCACGGCGCGCGTGCGCCGTGGGTCGGGGCGTGGTGCTCGACGCTGCGGATCGAGCGCACCTGCAGCCTCAGAGCCGGCCTTCGGCCGGCCTCGATCCGGTTCCGCCCGCCGATGCCCCGCTCTCGGCCGAGGGCACTAGACTCGGGTGAGTCGCCTCGTCCTCCCCCCCACGAGAGAACCGGACTCTCGCCTCATGAGGATCTCTTCGCTCGCTCCCCTGCTCCTCTTCGCCTCCTCGGTCTCCGCCCAGGGCTTCTCCACGCCGGAGCTCTTCGACGACGCGACGCGGCGGCGCTTCACCCCTTCGGGAGAGCGGCTCGTCTACACGAAGCGCGTGTCCACCGGCTTCGGCAGTTCGCACGAGGTGCTCTACGCGGTCCCGACCGACGACCCGTTCGCCGACGTCCAGCTCGCGACGCAGTCCGACGACGACACCGTTCCGGACTTCGCGTTGACCGCCGACGGGCAAGAAGTCGTCTTCCTCCTCGGGCAAGGCAGCGCCGTTCCGTTCCAGCTCTACGTGACGGCCGTGGACGGGAGCGGATCCCCGACGCTGCTCGCGGGGACGAGTCACGCCGGCGAGTTCCTGCTGACGATGGACCGCGTGGTCTTCGTGGCGGAGCAGACGCCCGGCGTGCTGGAGCTGTTCAGCGCTCCCGTGGACGGTTCCTCCGCGGCCACGAAGCTCAGCGGCGCGATGACGACCGGGGGAAACGTGGTGACCGAGGGCGCCGGTCGCCGCCGCGCGCTGACGATCACGCCCGATGGACAGACCGTGCTGTACGTCGCCGACCAGGACGTCGACGAGGTCTTCGAGCTCTTCAGCGTTCCGACGGACGGAAGCGCGGCACCGACCAAGCTGAGCGGATCGATGACCGCTGGCGGCGACGTCGAGGTCGATCACGCGCTCAGCTACTTCTCCGCCCTCGTCCCTCCGTCCGGAGACGCCGCGCTCTTCCTCGCCGATCGACAGACGGACGGCCTGGTCGAGCTCTTCTCGGTCGCGATCGACGGCAGCTGGGGCCCCGTCTGCCTGAGCAACTCGGGCAACGGATCCGTGCTCGGAACGGCGATGACGAGCGATGGCGAGAACGCGCTCTTCGTCCAGCAGGACGGCGCGACCCAGACGCTCTCGAGGATCGAGTCAGGGAGCACGACGCCCCAGGCGATTCGCGCGACCACGGCCCCGAGCAGCTGGCTGACCCTCTCCGAGGACGGACAGTGGACGGCCTGGCAGGAACGCACGGACAACGGCGACGGCACCTACACCTGGGACGTGTGGACCGCGGAGCTGGGAGGCGCCTCCCAGCTCGTCGCGAGCTACTCCTCGCAGCGCTGGCTCCCCGGCTCGCTCGGCCTGTCTCCGACGTCCTCCCACGCGGTGTTCTCTCCTTCACACGACGTGTTCACGGGGATCGGAGGACTCGTGCAGAGCGTTCCGATGCAGGGCGGAGCGCTCACGACGCTGAACAGCGGCGCGGCCACGCTGGGCAGCTTCGCCGGCTTCGTGCCCGGCACGGACACCGTCCTTTTGGAGGAAGTGCGCAGCTCGCCGTCCGGACCGACGGCCTTCCTGGCAGCAATCCCCAGCGACGGGAGCGGAACGCTGCGGAGAATCACCCCGGACCAAGGCGCGGTCTTCCTCGGGCGGCTGGACTGGAACGCGACCGCGCGGTGCGTCGCGTTCGACTGGGTCGCCTTCGGCGGGTTCGAGTCGAGCTACCTCACGTTCCGGGAGGTCGCGCTCGAGGCGGCCGGCCCCGCCTCGGGCGGAATCGCCGGCGGCACGCAGGTCGTCCTCGCGGGCAGCGGCTTCTCCGCCTCGACGCGCGTCTGGTTCGGACGCCAACCCGCGGCCTCGGTGACCTTCCTCGACGAGCAAACCTTGTTGGCCGTGTCCCCCGCCACGAGCTTCGGGCCGGGACCGCTCAAGGCCGTGCAGCTCGAGAAGCCGGTCGACCTGGTGGTTCGCGACCTCGAGACGTCGGCTCGCCTCCGGCGTGGGTTCACCTACCGGCGCTGACCGACACTCGCGGTCGAGTCGACGGAGCGGCATCCTCTCCCCCATGCCGCGCATCCACCGCTTCGACGAGACCGACTCCACCAACGAGCGCGCGCTCGAGGCATTCGCTCTCGGCGGCTGCGAGGACGGTGAGCTGTTCGTCGCGCGCGAGCAGCGCGCGGGCCGTGGAACGCGCGGCCGCGTGTGGGAGAGTGCACCGGGCGAGGGCCTGACCGTCTCT
>CAZDYS010000597.1:0-2873 GCA_964509445.1 uncultured Planctomycetaceae bacterium | reverse complement strand
GGCGTGGGCCTGTTCGACTACGACGGCGACGGCGACCTGGACCTGTTCCAGGTTCGCGCCCCGCTGCCCGCGACGCTCGAGTCCGTCGTGACGAACGTGCTCTACCGTCAGGAGGCGGACGGCACCTTCGTCGACGTCACGGAGGAGGCCGGCCTCGGTCGCCCCGGGTTCGGCCAGGGGCTCGCGATCGGGGACGTGGACAACGACGGGGATCCGGACCTCTACGTCACGAATCTCGGTCCGGACGAGTTCTACAGGAACGACGGGGACGGGACCTTCACGCGCGTGACGGCGGCTGCGGGCTTCGACGGCAACCGCTGGAGCACGGCCGCCTCGTTCCTCGACTACGACGGAGACGGCTGGCAGGACCTGTTCATGGTGCACTACGTCGGCTTCGATCCGGAGCGCCGCTGCAACGATCCACGCGACCGCCGTGAGTACTGCGGCCCCAACTCCTACCGTGGCCGACCGGACAAGCTCTACCGCAACCGGGGCGACGGGACCTTCGAGGACGTGACCCAGGCGGCCGGCATCGTGCTCCCGGAACAGGGAGCGCGGGCGACCGGCCTCGGCACGATCTGCACGGACTTCACCGGCGACGGGCTCCCGGACCTCTTCGTCGCCAACGACCTGCAGTCGAACCAGCTCTGGGTGAACCAGGGGGACGGCACGTTCGCGGAGGAGGGAATCCTGCGCGGCGTAGCGGCCAACGAGTTCGGACATCCCGAGGCGAGCATGGGCGTCACGGCCGGGGACGTGAACGGGGATGGCGAGCTGGACCTGTTCATGACGCACCTGCGCGAGGAGAACAACCGGCTGTTCCTCGGAGGCGCGATGTTCCAGGACGCGTCGACGGACTCGAAGCTCTCGTCCTTCGACCTGGAGCGCACGGGCTTCGGCTGCGGGTTCTTCGACTTCGACCACGACGGCGATCAGGACCTGGCGGTCGCGAACGGGGGCGTACGACGGCGCCCCCCGCTGCCCGGCGCACCGGAGGGCATGTGGGCCGAGTACGCCGAGCCGAACCAGCTGTTCGCCAACGACGGTCACGGCAACTTCGAGGAGCTGGGCCCCGAGGCCGGTGGTCTGACCACCGCCGTCGAGGTCAGCCGCGGGCTCGCCTTCGGGGACCTCGACGAGGACGGTGACCTGGACCTCGTCTTCGCGGCGATCGACAACACTCTGCGCGTGTACCGCAACGACGCTCCGGCGGAGGGCACGCACTGGCTCCAGGTGCGGGCTCTCAGTCGCGGGCGAGACGCGCTCGGCGCCCAGGTCCGCGTACGCGCGGGCGAGCGCTGGTGGTGCAGTGGCGCCCTGCCCGCATCCAGCTACCTCTCGAGCAACGACCCGCGCGCACACTTCGGACTCGGCGCCGCCGCGCGGGTGGACGAGATCGAGATCCGCTGGCCCGACGGCGAGCTGGAGCGGTTCGGCCAGAGCGACGTCGATCGTGTGCTCGTCCTGGAGCAGGGAAGCGGGCGATGAGGGTCCTGCTCCTCGCCCTGACCCTCGCCTGCGCCAGCGCCTGTGGCGCCGGGACCGAGGCCCCCGGGGTGTCCTCCTCGAGCGCCGGGCCGATTCCGCTGCCCTCCTTCCAGGACGTCGATCCGGACGTGGTCGCCGCCGTGGAGGACGCCCGCGCGAAGGTCGTCGCCGCCCCGTCGTCGGCCGAGGCCTGGGGCGCCCTGGCCGATCGCTTCGCGGCCCACCACTTCCTCGAGGAGGCGATCGCCTGCTACGAGCGCGCGGAGGAGCTGAGTCCGGACAGCCACCTGTTCGCCTACCGGCTCGGCTGGATGCGGTTCATGAACAACGACCCGGACGCGGCGGCGCCGATGGAGCGGGCGCTACGACAGCTCGACTCCTTCGGGCCGGCGCACGAGGCCTACGGACAGATCCTGCTCCGCGAGGGCCGAACGGAGGAGGCCGAGCGCGAGTTCCGGCGCGCGAGCGAACTGGACGCGCGCAGCCCGCACTCGGAGGCCGGCCTGGGCGTGATCGCGCTCGGCCGCGGAGAGCTCGAGCAGGCGCGCGAGCACCTCGAGGAGGCGCTCCGCCGCGACGCACAGCACGGAGAGGCCCACATCGCGCTGTCGCGCGTGTACATGCAGCTGGGACGCACCGACGACGCCCGGCGTCACGCCGAGCTGTCCCGGTCCTTGCCACAGTTCAGCGATCGTCGCGATCCGCTGGTGAGTCCCTCCCTTCCGCCCGCCGGCTCCACCGCTCGCACCCAGGCCGCGCGCGAGCTCGAGAAGCGCGGCGACCTGGAGGGCGCCGAGGAGCACTACCGCGTCGCCCTGAAGAGCAACCCGCACAACGAGCTCGCGCGCAAGCGCCTCGCGATGCTCCTGGTCAAGAGCGACCGCCGCGCGCTCGCGATCGAGCTCCTGGAGGAAGCCGTGGCCGAGGGGACGGACTCCGACCTCACGAACGACTACCTGCAGCGGATCCGACGGGAGCGCGGCAAGGGCAACCGCAAGAAGCAGCGCGGCGGCGAGTGACGGCTCAGTCGACGCGGTAGGCGATCCCGACGGAGTCGACCTCGGGCTGCTCGAACGTGTTCACGTTCGCCTCGAAGGTGAGCCGCATCTGCAGGAAGCGAGCGCCGGAGAGGGAGGTCAGGTCCGCCGTCCAGTCCTCACGGCCTCCGAACCAGCGCACGGAGCCGCCTTTGAAGTTGCCGTAGGCGTCGAGCCGCAGCGCGTCGAACGGACGGTCCTGAGCGTTCAGGAACTCCTCGGCTCCGCGGAACTCGACGACGACGCGGGTCCCGGCCGGCTGGAACTCGGGATCCGGCGTCAGGAGCGGTGGCTCGTAGATCGGGTCCTCCGACTCCGTGTCGAACCAGGCGGTGTGGACGCGAATGA
>CAZDYS010000596.1:0-2875 GCA_964509445.1 uncultured Planctomycetaceae bacterium | reverse complement strand
ATCTGCTTGTAGGCGTTCAGACGGAAGCGGCCGAGGCCGTCGAGCATCAGCGCGGTGTCGACGGAGCCGGTGTCCTTCCAGCCCTCCATGCGCTCCGAACCACACACGCCCTCGAGCACCTCGAGCAGCGGCCCCGCGTTCGGCACCTTGCCCGGCAGGAAGTGGATGCGTCCGTCGATCCGACACGAGGGTCGTCCGCCGGCCCGCAGGATCAGGTCGCTCGCGCGCAGGCGGACCATCTCCGCCAGCCAGGCCTCGAGCTTGTGACGCGGCGAGACGGAGTTCTGCACGAGGACCTTGGTCTCGTTGGAGACCGGCGCCATCGGCGCGGCCTCGTGCGGCACCTCGGGAACCGCCTCCCCTTCGAGCCCCTCGCGAGAGGCGCTGCCCTCTCCGTTCTCGTAGATGGAGAAGTCCTCGTTCGGAACGCCTCCGGTCGGCGAAGCCTGGGGAGTCGTCGAAAGCGGATCGGGAAAGGAGGGATTCGGTTGGTGCTGCAAGATTCGAGCTCGAGGGTGCGGCGTGCAACCAGCGTCATCGGTGGGATCCGCGCCTCGGCTTGAGGCGGACCGCGCCGCTTCCGAGCCCTACCGGAAATCCGTTCCGGATCCGTCCTCCCGCACCAGCGCGCGGGCCGCGCGGAGCAGGGCGTCGACGCCCTCCCCCATCGCGGACGAGATCCGGTGCACCGGCGTGCCGGCGCGCTCCTCGAGCTCGTCGGCTCGCTCCCGAGCCAGCTCGTCCTCGACCTTCGTGGCGACCAGGAGGTGCGGGCGATCCCCGAGCTCGGCGGAGTACCGCTCGAGCTCCGACCGCACGACCTCCCAGGCCTCGAGCGGCTCGACCGTCGCGTCGAGCGAGACGTCGACCAGGTGCAGGAGCACGCGGCAGCGCTCGACGTGCCGCAGGAACCGATGGCCCAGACCCGCGCCCTCGGCCGCGCCCTCGATCAACCCCGGCAGGTCGGCGACGACGAGGCTGTCGAAGTCCCCGACCGCGGCGATGCCGACCTGGGGCTCGAGGGTCGTGAACGGGTAGTCGGCGATCTTCGGGGTCGCCTGGCTGACGGAGGACAGGAACGTCGACTTGCCCGCGTTCGGGAGCCCGATCAGCCCGACCTCCGCGAACAGCTTCAGCTCGAGCCGGACCGTGCGCTGCTCTCCTTCCTCGCCGTGCTCGGCGTGCCGCGGCGTCTGGCGCACGGGCGTCGCGAAGGCGGTGTTGCCGCGTCCGCCGCGACCGCCGCGCGCGAGCTCGACCTCGTCCCCGGGCCGCGCGAGGTCCCGCAACAGGTGCCCGCGATCCTTGTCGAAGATCATCGTGCCCACGGGCACGCCGAGGCGCAGGTCCTCCCCGTTCGCGCCGTGGCGGTTGCGCGGCCCGCCGGGCCCGCCCTTCTCCGCCTTGTGCAGCGGCCGCCGCGCGAGCTTCAGGAGCGAGGTGACGTCCTCGGTCGCGAACAGGACGACGCTGCCGCCGTCCCCGCCGTCGCCGCCGTCCGGTCCGCCCTTGGGGATGTACTTCTCCCGGCGGAACGAGACGAGACCGTCTCCGCCCTTCCCCGCGACGACGCGGAGCTCGCACTCGTCACGAAACATGCGCTCGGAGCCCGCGGGACCCCGCCGCGGGCGGCCGGGTCGGGGAGGACGGGCGAATCCTCGGTCTAGGCGACCGGGTCGATGTGCACGCGACGGTTCTTCTGGAACCGCACGTTGCCGGCGACCTTCGCGAACAGCGTGAAGTCGTTCCCCATGCCGACGTTCGCACCCGGGTGGAAGCGCGTACCGCACTGACGCACGAGGATCGTGCCGGGGGTGACGAGCTGGCCGCCGAAGCGCTTCACGCCGCGGAACTGCGGGTTGGAGTCGCGACCGTTGCGGCTGGAGCCTTGTCCTTTCTTGTGTGCCATCTCTCGCTCCTAGCCGTTGATGCCGGTGATCTTGACCTGGGTGTAGCCCTGGCGGTGGCCGTTCTTCACGCGCACGTTCTTGCGGCGCTTGAAGCGGAAGACCACCTCCTTCTTGCCCTTGATCGGGCCCAGGACCTCGGCGGTCACGCTGGCGCCGTCGACGGTGGGCGTGCCGACACGGACGTCGCCTTCGTTGGAGAGCACGAGCACCTTGTCGAAGGTGACGGTCTCGCCGACCTGCCAGTCGGTGTTCTGGTCGCAGGCGACCACGTCGCCGACGCGCACTCCGGCCTGGCGGCCACGGTCATCGATGATTGCGTACACGGATCTTCGTCCTCGGTTTGTGGGGTCGACCCGCTCCCAGGGGCGGCCACGCGGCCGGACGGGAACGGGCACCGGGGCCCAAAACGGGCGAGGAGTCTAGCCCTCGCCCGGCGGGCGGGCAAGGGCTCTGGACCGTCTCAGCGCTTGCGCCGACCGCCGGGACGCACCTCGCGGCCGTCCGCGCGCAGGTAGTGCAGCACGCTGTCCTCGACCTGGTCCGGCACGGAGAGCAGCACCAGCTTGCGGCCGGACTGCTCCTCGAGGCGGTCCAGCTCCCGCTTCAGCTCCTTCTGGAGGTACTCGATGACCTCCGGGTGGGCCCGGACCTCGACGGTCGTGAAGCCTTTCAGCGCCAGGGAGGCGCCGAGCCGCCGCAGGATGGCCTGGGCCCGCGACGAGGGGTTCCGCCGGCGGCCGGAGCCGCGGCACCGCATGCAGGTGTCGTAGACCAGCTTGTTCAGGCCCGGACCGAGCCGCTGGCGCGTGAGCTCCAGGAGGCCGAACTGCGAGATACGGCCGACCTTGCTGCGCGCTCGGTCCTGCTTGAGGATCTCACGCGTCGCCTTCTCGACGGCGCGACGCGAGCCCGCGCGCATCATGTCGATGTAGTCGAGCACGATGATCCCGCCCAGGTCGCGCAGC
>CAZDYS010000595.1:0-2886 GCA_964509445.1 uncultured Planctomycetaceae bacterium | reverse complement strand
GCGATCGCGGCCTGAGCGTTCAGCACGCGGCCTTCGAGCAGCCCCGCCTTGACCTTGGCCTTCCTGGCCTTCTTGCCCTCCTTCGAGGTCAGGATCTTGGCCGCGCCGATGGTGGCTTCCACGGAACCGTAGGCGACGGCCGTGTTGCCCTTGAGCGCCTCGCCGTCGAACTCGAGGCCGCGCTCGGCAAACACCCGGCGGGCGAGCGAGTTGCGCACCATGCGGAACTTCGCGCCCTTCTCGGCGAGCTGGTTGCGCAGGTCCTCGGACTCGGCGACGGTCAGACCGGGGAAGGCACACAGGATCATGCCTTCGACCTCGGCGAACTGGTCGGTCAGCTCGTTGACGACGAGCGTGTTGACGAGATTAGGCATTGGCGGCGGCCTCCCAGTTGATCGAGACACCCGGCCCCATCGTGGTGGAGACCGAGATCTTGCGCAGGAACGTGCCCTTCACGGCGGCCGGACGCATGCTCGACACGTGGCCCAGGAAGGCCTCGAGGTTCTCGAGCAGGTCCTCGGTCGCGAACGAGCGCTTGCCCACGGGCGCGTGAACGTTGGCGCCGGCGTCGGTGCGGAACTCGACCTTACCGGCTTTGAACTCGGTCACGGCGGCGGCGACGTCGGGCGTCACGGTGCCGGACTTGGGCGAGGGCATCTTGCCCTGCGGGCCGAGGACCTTACCGAGCTTGCCGACGTGCTTCATCATGTCGGGGCTCGCGATCACGACGTCGAAGTCCATCCAGCCGCCCTGGATCTTCTCCGCGAGGTCGGCGCTGCCGACCTCGTCGGCACCCGCTTCGCGAGCGGCATCGGCCTTGTCCCCTTCGGCGAAGACGACGACCGTCACGCTCTTGCCGAGCCCCTTCGGAAGGGAGACGGCGCCGCGGACGAGCTGGTCGGTCTTGCGCGGGTCGATGCCGAGGCGCACGACGACGTCGACGGTCTCGTCGAACTTCGGCGCGGGCAGCGACTTCAACAGGTCGAGCGCTTCCTTCGGCTCGTAGAGACGCGTGCGGTCCACGCGCTCCACCGCGGCACGAAATCTCTTGCTGGTCTTCGTCATGGCTAGTCGACCACCTCGATTCCCGACGAGCGCGCGGTGCCTTCGATGATGCGGCTCGCCTGCTCGATGTCGCGCGCGTTGAGGTCCTTCATCTTCATCTCCGCGATCTCCGCCACTTGGGCTCGCGTGACCTGGCCGACGATCTCGGTGCCGACGTTCCCCGCGCCCTTCTCGAGACCGGCTGCCTTCTTGAGGAGCACGGCCGCGGGAGGCGACTTGAGGATGAAGTCGAAGCTCCGGTCGGCGTAGACCGAGATCTCCACCGGAATGATCAGACCCATCTGCTCCCGGGTCCGGTCGTTGAACTCCTTGACGAACCCGGCGATGTTCACGCCGTGTGCACCGAGCGCGGGGCCGACCGGCGGTGCCGGAGTGGCTTGCCCTGCGGGGCACTGCAGTTTGATCTTGGCTACGGCTTCCTTGGCCATCGGATTCTCCTGGGCGTACTGAGGGTCGACCTCAGATGCCTTCGACCTCCCAGTACTCGAGTTCGACGGGCGTGGGGCGACCGAAAATCGTGACGGTCACTTTCACCATGCCCTTGTCCGGGTTGACTTCGTCGACGGTTCCATCGAAGCCGTCGAACGCCCCGGACTTGATCTTGACCATGTCTCCCTTCTTGAGGCTGATCGCGACCTGCGGCCGCTCCTCCGAGTCGGACATGCGTGCGAGGATGCCCGAGACTTGCTGCTCGGTCATCGCCGTCGGAACGCCACCGGTCCCCAGGAAGTCTCCGAAGCCGGAGACCTCGCGCAGGACGGAGCGCGCCGCTGCCGACCGCGGATCCTCGGGATCGCTGAAGTCGGCCTGGACCATGAGATAGCCCGGGTAGAGCTTCTTCGAGACGACCTTGCGCTTGCCGCCCTTGAGCTCGGTGACGCGCTCGAACGGCACGAGCACCTGCGGCACCACGTCCTGGAGACCCTTGACGTTGATGCGCGTCTCGAGCTGCTTGCGGATCGAGTCCTCTCGACCCGAGGCGCAGCGCGCGAAGTACCACTTGAAGCTCATCGTTCCTCTCCCCTAGCCGAACAGGATGGTGTTCACGGCGCGGCCCAACAGGATGTCCGCCAGCGCCAGGAAGCCGCCGAGGAAGACCACGAACACGACCACCACGATGGTCGTGTTGATGACCTCGTCGAGGGTCGGCCAGGTGACCTTGCGAAGCTCGTCCTCGGTGTCGATCAACAGATCCGCCACCTTGGGCTTCGCCGTGTACCGCTGCACCACGAAGAACAGGACGAGGAACAGCACCGCCGAGACGAGGAACGCCGGCGACACGTCGACGCGCACGATCGGGATGCTGAGGCCGCCTTGCCCGTTCTCGTCGGCTCCGATCGCCTGCCGCATGGAGGCGATGCGAACGAGCCGCTCGAACAGGAAGCTGGCGCCGAAGAGCGCAAGGAGGGTCAACGTCCAGAAGGCGGCCATGCGCGCATGGCGACCCTGGTCCTCCTTGTACTTCGCGGCCCCTTGGGCGGCCGAAGTCTGCGGTTCTGCGTTGCTCACCGGGTTGGTTCTCCGCTCGTGACGAGCTGGACGGGCAGGCCGGAAGGGCCCAGCGCCCGCCGAACTAGAGCTTCCGCTCCTTGTGATCCGTGTGGGCCCGGCAGAAGCGGCAGAACTTCTTCTTCTCGAGCTTGTAGGCAGCCTTCAGACGCTTGTGCGTCGTGTAGTTCCGGTTCTTGCACTGCTGGCAAACCAGAAAGACGTAGCGTTCCTTGATCTTCATGTGTGCCTGGCTCGGTGAGGGTCCGTGGAGACGAGGCCGGGGACGCTAAGGACGCCCCCGGCCTTCGATTCGGTTCGTCCGGATTACTC
>CAZDYS010000594.1:0-2886 GCA_964509445.1 uncultured Planctomycetaceae bacterium | reverse complement strand
TGGAAGAACTTCCCCTGCATGTAGATGCGGGAGAGGCGCTCGCGGATCACGACCTCGTTGTCGAGCACCTCGTACAGGTGCTCGATGAGGTTCGTGTCGCGACTGTGGAACCGGTGGGGGCCGTGGTCGAGCCAGTAGGGGCCCTTCTTCCAGCTGCAGGCCATGCCGCCCACGTAGTCCTCTTTCTCGAGGATCGTCACGCGACCGCCGGCCTTGGCGATCTCATAGGCGGTGGCAAGGCCGGCGAGGCCGGCTCCGAGAACGACTGTGTGCATGGGAGATTCGTCCGCTCGTGGGGGGAGCGAGGGACTCGATAGGGGGGATTCGTCCTTCCTCGGCCCGAGACTGAAGAGGACTGCTTCCCAAGAGGGGTCTCTCAGCATACCCCCCATCCGTGAGAGGCGCGCAAAGGACCGCCGTCTCGGGCCTTTCCGGGCGGATCGCCGGGGCCTCGCGTCAGGCCTCTGCCCGGAACGCGACCTGGAATACGCTTCCGCCGCCGCTGCGGTCCTCGACCGCGATCCGCGCCCCGGCGACGTCCGCGTGGAGGCGGACCAGGTGCAGTCCGAGTCCGGTTCCGGTCGTCGTGCGGGTGGCCTCGCTGCCGACGCGGTAGAAGGCCTCGAAGATGCGCTCGCGCTCCTCCGCGGGGACGCCGGGGCCCCGATCCGCGACCTCGAGCACGGCGCGCTCGCCGTCCCAGCGGGTGCGGACCCGGATGGGCTCGCCCCCGGGATCCACGGGCGCGTACTTCCGCGCGTTCTCCACCAGGTTCAAGAGGATGCCGCGCACGCCCTCGGCCGTGAGCCAGACCCGCGGCAGGCGCGGGGCGTACTCGAAGACCAGGTCCTCGCGGTCGTCCGGGCTGGCCAGGTCGCCTTCGATGCGCTGCACCGTCGCGTTCAGGTCCGAGAGCTCGGGCTCCGTGACCTTCTCCTTCAGCTTGCTCTTCTCGAGCACGTTCTCGACCAGCGTCGACAGCCGGCCGCACTCGCGCACGATGCGCCGGTAGTACTCCTGCTTCTTCGCCTCGTCGCTCGCCCAGCCCTCCAGCAGCATCTCGCCGTGGAGGCGGATCGCCGAGACCGGCGTGCGCAGCTCGTGCGTCACCGCGGCGACGAAGTTCTGCGTGCGTCGCGCCTGCTCCAGCTCACGGTTGACGCTGCGCACCATCAGCGTCATCCCCGTGCCGAGCGTGACGACCAGCATCAGCGCGAGGATCAGCAGGTTGCGCTGCTGGTGCTCGAAGCGCGCGCTGATCTCGCTGGTGTCGATCTCGACGTCGAGCTTTCCGTAGCGCAGGTCCTCCGGCCGGAAGGTCTCGAACTCGAGCCACTCCACCGGATAGAGCGTCGCGAAGCGGCTCTCGAGCTTGTCCATCGTCCCCGACGCGTCCGGGCGCACGAGCAGCTCGTTGGCGCTGAGCACCTGCTCCGCGAAGCGGAAGGGGAGCCGCTTCAGCAGCCAGTCGACGTCCAGGAGGAAGCCCTGCTGGACCTCGAAGCCCTTCCCGATGCCCGCCAGGCAGGGCACCTCGCCGTGGTCCTCGAGGTAGACGATCGCGCGCACGCGACGCGACACGATCACGCGGCCGGCGCCGTTGGCGTCGACGAAGAACTGGCGCCGGAAGCCGTGCTCGATCACGTTGATCACGCGGTCGGCCAGCAAGGGGGCGCACTCGCGGAAGCAGCGCAGGTCGCCGTCGCCGAGGCACAGCGCGACCGCCGGCAGGGGGAAGGTGGTGCGGGGCCGAGCCGGCTCCACGCCGGCCAGGATCTGCGGGTTCTCCTTCTTGCCGCGGTACTCCTCGACCACGGAGGCGTAGGTCTCGGCGATCCCCTTGCGCCCGAACGTGTCTCGGCCCGCGAACACCTCCGGCGGCCGCGTCGGGTCCTTGCGGTCGAACCAGAAGTAGGCCAGGACGCCCTCCGGCAGGCTGCGCTCGGTCATGTCCGAGCGCTGGGGCACGAGCTCGTCCCCGACGCGCTCGCTGGAGGCCAGGACGTACTTGCCGTAGTCCGTGAACGGGCGCTGGGTCTCGAGCCGGATCAGCTCCTCCAGCCGCGCGCCGAGGCTGGTGAGGATGCGCCGGGCCCCGTCCTCGGCGTCCTCGGGTACGGCCGCCATCTCCACCTCGTGCGCCCGGACGAGCTCACGCCAGTAGAGCCAGCCGAACACGAGCGTCGGCAGCACGAGGACGACGCCGTACAGGCCGAGCGTCGTGCGGGTGGTCTGGAAACGCGCCACGGGGCGTCAGGCTAGCATGCGCGCCGGCGCTCGTCCCTGCCCGCGGCTCCCCGCGACGCGGCGCGCGGGAGGGCCGCGGCGACCGCTAGGCGTACCAGCGGTAGCCCTTGCCGCGCACGGTCTGGATCAGCGTGGGCTTGGCCGGGTCCGGCTCGACCTTGCGGCGCAGGCCGACGATGTGGATGTCGACCGTGCGCGTCTCCACGTTCGCGTTGCGGTAGTGCCACACGTCGAGCAAGAGGTCCTCGCGCGTGACCACCCGGTCGCGGTGGCGCACCAGGTACTCGAGGATGTCGCCTTCGCGCGGGGTGAGCGGGACGATCTCGCCGTCGCGGTGCACCTCGAGGCGCGCCAGGTCGACCTGGATGCCGCCCGGCAGGTCGAGCTGCGGCGGCGGAGCGGTGTCCATCTCCTTGCGGCGGAACTGCGCGTGGATCCGGGCGACCAGCTCGCGCGGCGAGAAGGGCTTGGCGAGGTAGTCGTCCGCGCCGAGCTCGAAGCCGCGCACCACGTCGCTCTCGTCCGCCAGGGCCGTCAGCACGACCACGCGCACGTCGTGACGTTCCTGACGCAGCTCGCGCAGGACCTCGAGGCCGCTGCGGCCGGGCAGCATGATGTCGAGCACCACCAGGTCGAAGG
>CAZDYS010000593.1:0-2890 GCA_964509445.1 uncultured Planctomycetaceae bacterium | reverse complement strand
GCCGGGCATGGACGGCTACGACGCGAGCCTGACCTGGCGCGCGCCCGAGTTGCTGCCGGGCCTGCGCTACCTCTTCAGCGAGGCGGACCACAACAACCTGGTCCCCGGCGAGGACGGCAAGCTCACGGACGCCCACGACATCAAGCGCATGGTGCGTCTGGAGAACATGGTGCTGCACTACGACACCGTGACCGAGAAGAAGGAGCTCTACGACATCTCCGTCGACCCGTTCGAGCAGAACGACCTGGCGGCGGAAGAGCCCGAGCAGGTCGCGCACCTGTTCGAGAAGCTCGAGGAGTTCCACGCGCGCGAGGGTTCGGCGCGCGTGATCGGCGAGGTCTCCGAGGAGGACCAGGCGCTCCTGGACCAGCTCGGCTACGGAGGTGCGGACCAGTGAAGGTCTCGGCCCGCGCGCTCTTCGTGCTCGCGACGCTTCTCGCGCCGGCCTGCGGCGGCGGCGCCGCGGAGCAGCGACCGAACGTCGTGATGATCTCGATCGACACGCTGCGGCCCGACTTCCTGGGCTGTTACGGCCACGAGCGACCGACCTCTCCGCTCCTGGACCGCTTCGCGAGCGAGGGCGTCACCTTCACGGACGTGACCAGCGCGTCGCCCTGGACGCTTCCGTCTCACGCGTCGATGCTCACGGGGCTCTACCCGAGCTCCCACGGCGTCAAGAACCACGATCGCCAGCTCACGAAGGAGACGCTCGCGACGCGGCTCCTCAAGGCGGGCTACGAGACGATGACCGTGGTCAACTCGCACAACATCGGTGACAAGCGCTTCGGGCTCCTGCGCGGCTTCGAGAAGGCGCACTACCAGAAGGAGTCGATCGAGGACCCGGAGACCAAGCTGATCACCAACCAGGGGCCGAAGATCGCGAAGCGGGCGATCGAGTTCCTGCGCGAGCGCGATCCCGAGCGGCCGTTCTTCCTGTTCCTGCACTTCTACGACGTGCACACGGACTTCACGCCGGACCCGAAGTGGCGCATGGAGTTCGTGCGGCCCTACGACGGCGAGCTGAACGGCAACACGCAGCAGCTGATCAGCTTCCGCTTCGGCGACGAGAAGCTGAGCGAGGCCGACACGATCTTCCTCGAGGAGATGTACGAGGCCGAGATCCGGACCTTCGACGAGATCCTGGGCCGCCTGCTCGACTACCTGGAGATCGCCGGGCTGAGCGACGAGACGATCGTCGCCATCACCTCGGACCACGGGGAGGAGTACAACGAGCACGGCAGCGTGCTGCACGGACGGACCTACTATCAGGAGGTCATCCGGGTGCCGATCCTGATGCGCGGCCCAGGCATCCCGGCGGGGCTCCAGATCGACGACCCGGTGCACCTGATCGACCTCACCCGCACGCTGTACTCGCTGATCGCCGTGCATCCCTCGGAGGAGCTCGACGGGATCGACCTGTCGCCGGCCCTCCGCGGCGAGGCGCTGCCGGCCGACCGCCTGCTCTTCAGCGAGGCGGACCACAACAACCGCTTCCAGGGCGACGACGTGGTCGACATCAAGCGGCTCCTGCGCGTGGGGGACGAGAAGCTGATCTACAATCGGCTGAGCGGGGAGAAGGAGTACTACGACCTCGCGACCGATCCGCTCGAGCAGATCGACCTCGCCGCCTCGCGTCCGGAGCGGGTGGAGGAGCTGTTCCGCCAGCTCGAGGAGTGGATGAACCGACCGGTCTCCACGGACAGCCGCGAGATCGGACCGATGGACGCGACCACCGAGGCGGAGCTCAAGCGACTCGGGTACTGAGCGGGTTGAGTGGGCCGGGCGCGTGCCTAGGATGGGGGCCATGTTCTCCCGAAACGCGCTCCTCTCCCTCTTCCTCGTCTCGATCGCGGCCTGCGGGGCCGCGGACTCCTCCGAACCGCCGGCGCCGCTCGACTTCGACGCGCACCTGGCGGCCCTCGCCGCCAAGTCCGAGCACACCGACGAGCGCGTCGAGGTGCAGCACGTCCTGATCTCCTTCGCGGGGCGCGGGACCAAGGCCACCCGCTCCCAGGCCGAGGCGGAGACCCTCGCGCGGCAGGTCTACGACCGCGTCCAGGCCGGCGAGGACTTCGACGCGCTGGTGAAGGAGTTCACGGACGACAGCCATCCCGGCATCTACCTGATGACCCAGAGCGGTCCTACGCGGCTCGGAGAGATCTACAACCGCAAGGACATGGTCGGAGCCTTCGGCAACGTCGGCTGGAAGCTCGCCGTGGGCGAGGTGGGCGTGGCCGCCTTCGATCCCGACAGCTCTCCCTACGGCTGGCACATCGTCAAGCGGTTGAACTGAGCATGCGCGCATCGCTCCTGACGTTCCTCGTGGTCCTGGCTGCCTGTCGCGCGACCGATCCGGCGCCGCCCGCGGCGGACCCCGCCCCCGAAGAGCTCCCGGTCCAGGGCTCCGCGCCTTCCGACGCGCAGGAACCGGAGCTGCGCGTGGTGGAGACCCCGGCGGCCCCCCAGGCTCCGGACGACCTGATTCCGCCGGTCGTCCAGCGGCTGCGGGCGCACACCGCGGCGCTCGCCGCGCGTGCGGAGCAAGAGGTCGAGGAGATCCGCGTGCAGCACCTCCTGGTCTCCTTCCGGAGCGCGCCCGGCACCGGAGCGACGCGTAACCGTCGCGAGGCGGAGACGCTCGCCGCCCAGCTGTTCGAGCGCGTCCAGGCCGGTGAGGACTTCGGGGCCCTGGTGGAGGAGTACACCGACGACGCGGCGCCGGGCATCTACGCGATGACGACCGGCCGGCCGAACCGCCGGCTCGAGATCTGGCCGCGCGAGAACATGGTCCCGGCCTTCGGGGACGTGGGCTATCGCCTCGCCGTCGGCGAGCTGGGCGTCGCGCCCTACGACGAGGAGAAGAGTCCCTACGGCTGGCACCTGATCAAGA
>CAZDYS010000592.1:0-2913 GCA_964509445.1 uncultured Planctomycetaceae bacterium | reverse complement strand
CTGGTCGAGCGCGACGGACGCTTCGCCGAGCTCGCGCGGGAGCGCCTCGCGACGGCGGAGGGCGAGTGATCTCCTGGGCCGGCTTGGTCCTGGGCGCGCTGCTCGTGCCGCAGGTCCCGACGCTGGAGGAGGCGCTCCGCGCGCGCGAGCCCGCGCTCGTCGCCGCCTGGTTCGAGGACCACCCCGACCGGGCGGCCGCCGCGCTGCGCAAGCGCGTCGAGGCCCACGCCGAAGAACCGGGCGAGAGCTCGCGCTCCGAGCTGGCCTTTCTCGCGCGGACGGCGGAGGTCGGGGAGGCTTGGCGGAACACGCTCCTCGGGGCGACCGCGTGGTCGCCCGAGGACGTGCAGGCGCTGGAGGCGCTGCGCTCCGGACTGCCGCAGCTGCGCACCGAGGCGAGCGTCCAGGCGGCGCTGCGCGAGGCCGAGGAGCGCGCCTGGACGCCGCTCCTCTTGAAGCCGGCCGGCGCGCTGGGGCACGCCCTGTGGGGGGAAGGACGCGTCGAGCTCGCGCTGCAGGTCGTCTCCTGGGTCGGGCGCGAGGCCGCGCAGGCGAACGATCCCTGGAGCCTCTCCTGGTCCGAGGGCTGGCGCGGCCAGGTGGCCTGGCGCCGTGGGGAGCTGCCCACGGCACTCGAGCACCTGGAGCGCCAGGCGGAGATCGAGGCGGGACTCGAGGACAGCGAGCCCTTCGTGGCGGGGCTCGCGCTCGACCTGGCGAGCCTGTCCCTGTCGCTCGGGCGGATCGACCGCGCTCTGAGCTGGACCGACCGCGCGGAGGAGCTCGCCCGCGCGCTGTCGGACGACGGTCTGCGCGCGCGAGCCCTGCTCACCCGCGCCAGCCTCCTGGTCGAGCTCGGTGATCCGGAGCGCGCACTGGAGATCTCGCTCGAGGTGGCGCCGGCCGAAGGGGAGCCGCTCGAGGGCGGCGAGGTCCGCGTCCGCGCGGACCTGGTCACCTCCAGCGCGCTCAGCGACGTGGGGCGGTTCGAGTCCGCGTTGCTCTTCGCCGAGCGTGCGCTCGAGCACGCGCGCGATCCGGACGTCACCCAGGAGGCCCCGCTGCTCGCCCTCGAAGCGCGCCTCACGCTCGGCCTGGCCCTCAGCGACGCCGGCAGGCACGAGGAGGGGCTCGCGCAGCTCGCGCGCGTTCGCGCGGAGTTCGCGGAGGTCGACGACGCACGCGGCGTCGCCTGGTCGGACAAGAACCGCGGCTGGGCCCTGCTCGCGCTGGGGCGCGCGCCCGAAGCCGTGGAGGCCTTCGAGGCCGCTCGCGCCTGGGGGGCGGAGAACGGAGATCCGACCCTGCAGGGTCTGTGTGCCCTCGGCGTCGCCGAAGCGCTCGCGCGGGGGCCGGTGCCCGCGGAGTCCGGAGTCCTGACCCGCATCGAACGCGCCCTCGCCGAGGTCGAGCGTCAGGCGGAGGTCTCCGAGGACCCGGAGCTCGCCTGGCGCGTCGACACCGTTCGCGGGCGCCTTGCCGCCTGGCGCGGAGACGACGCGGCGGCCTTCGTGTCCTTCGCTCGCGCGGTGGAGGGCATCGAGAGCTGGCGGCTTCGGCTCGAGTCGCCGGCGCTGCTGCTGCACGCGCTGCGGCCGCGCGCGGATCCCTACCGCGAGGCGGCCCTCGCTGCCGCGCGACTCGGGGAGACGCGCGAGGCGCTGCGGCACACCGAGCTCCTGCACGCGCGCACGCTCTTCGAAGAGGCACCGCGGCCGGCCGACGCGCGCACCGCGGAGCTGCGGCGGGGGATCGGCGCGTGCGTTCTGGCGAGCCGAGCGCGCGGCGAGGACCCGGCCTCGGATCCGGAGCTGGTCGCGCTCGAGGACGCGCTCGACGCCCACCTCCTGGCGCTCGAGCTTCGTCGGGGCGGCGGGACCCTGGAGGAAGCCCACCGCGTCCCGGTGCGGTGGGACGAGGTCTTCCGGCGCGCGGAGGTCGACTACGTCCTCGACTTCCTGGTCGGGGAGGAGGGGACGCTCGTGTTCGGGTTCGACGCGCGCGGTCCCGAGCAGGCCCTCGTCTGCGAGCGGGTCCCGCTCGGGCGTCGAGAGCTCACGGAGCGGATCGACCGCCTGCGCGCGCCGATGGACGCGCTGGGACGTGGGGCGCTGGACCTCGCGCACCTGGACTTCGACCACGAGCTCGCGCGCGAGCTCTTTCGGAGCCTGCTCGGTTCCTTCGCGAGCCGGATCCGCGACGGGATGCGGCTGGCGATCGTCCCCGACGCCGCGCTGGCACGACTGCCGCTCGGGCTCCTGGTCACCGGAGGCACCGCGGGACGCTTCGATCCGGGCGCGCCGTTCGCCCACCTCGCTTCCCTCTCCTTCCTCGCGGACGCGCACGCGACGGTTCGCTTCGCCTCCCTCGCCGCGCTCGCGCGCACCGCTCCAGCGGGGGGCGTCGGAGCCGTGCAGGTCCTGCTCCCGCCCGCGCAGCTCGGCGTTCCGCAGGCCGAGGCGGAGGCTCTCGCGATTCGCGCCGCGTTCGGTGCGCGCGTCGCGATCACGCGCGACGCGACGCCGCGCTCCCTGGAGCGGGCGGAGCTCTCCGGGCAGCGCGTCTCCGTCCCTGCGGTCCTCCACCTGACCGCGCACGGCGGGGTGGACCCGGCGGCGCCGGGTCGCGTCCATCTGATCCTGGGCCACGAGCGCGCGGGACTCGCTCGGCTGGAGGCAGCGGAGATCGAGGAGCTCGAGCTGGACGTGCCGCTGGTCGTGCTCTCGGCCTGTCACGCCGGGGAGGGAGCCTGGCTCCCGGGGGAGGGCTTGCGCGGACTCGGTCGTGCGTTCCTCACCGCCGGGGCACGCGAGGTGCTCGCGCCCAGCTGGGCCGTGGACGACGCGACCTCGCTGGCTCTCATGCGAGACTTCTACGCGGAGCTCGCGCGCGGACGTTCGAGCTCCGAAGCCC
>CAZDYS010000591.1:0-2919 GCA_964509445.1 uncultured Planctomycetaceae bacterium | reverse complement strand
GCCACGGGAAAGGCGTAGCTTGCCAGCGACCCCAGCCAGGCGCCCGTGCGTCCCTGGCGCGGCGCGCTCACCCGTGTGCTTCGCTCGCGACGGCGTCGGGGTCCGCGGCGGCGGCTCGTGGATCGTCCGCGGCCAGACGTTCAGCGCTCGCGATCCAGCCGCCGCCAATCAAGCGATCACCGACGTAGAACGCCGCTCCCTGGCCGGGGGCGACGGCGTGTTGGGGCTCGTCGAAGACGACGCGCGCGCGGTTGTCCTCGACCTCGATCGTCGCCGGCGCGGCATCGTGGTGGTAGCGCACTTGCACGTTCGCCCGCAGCGACTCGCTCGGCGCGTCCACGCCGATCCAGTTCAGCGCGGAGACCGCAATCGTCGTGCTGGCGCATTCCGCTCGCGAGCCCAGGACGACCGTGCCGGACTCGGTGGCGATGTCGACGACGTACAGCGGACGCCCGGCGGCGACGCCCAGGCCACGTCGTTGGCCGATGGTGAAGTGCTCGGTGCCGGGATGCGTCCCCAGGACACGGCCGGCGGTGTCGACGAGCTCCCCCGGATGCAGCTCGACCCCGCGCTCCTCCAGGAGCTTGCGGTAGTCGTTGGAGGGCACGAAGCAGATCTCCTGGCTGTCGGGCTTCTTCGCCGTGCGCAGACCCGCGTCCTCCGCCATGCGGCGCACCTCGAGCTTGCGGAACCCACCGAGCGGCAGCTCCGTCCGCGCGAGGTTCTCCTCGGCGACGCAGAAGAGCTGGTACGACTGGTCCTTGGAGCGGTCGACGCCGCGCCGCACGACCACGCGCCCGTCCTCCTCGCGCGCGACCTGGGCGTAGTGCCCCGTCGCGACGCGCTCCGCCCCCAGCTCGTCGGCGAAGCGCAGCAGGCGGTCGAACTTCAGGTCGCGGTTGCAGACGGCGCAGGGGTTCGGGGTGCGGCCGCGACCGTACTCGCTGAGGAAGTAGCGGATGATCTCGCCGAACTCCCCGGCCAGGTCCACGGCCTGGAACGGAATCCCGAGTCGCGCCGCAACCATGCGCGCGTCCCGCGCGTCTCCGATGGAGCAGCAGGACTTCTTGCTGGCCTCGTGCTCCTCCACGTGGACGCCGTTGCGCATGAACAGACCCACGAGCTCCCGTCCCTCCTCGCGCAGACGCCAGGCGGTGACCGAGCTATCGACCCCGCCGCTCATGGCGACCACGGTGCGCGGGCCGGGAGCCGTGGGGTCCGGGGGCCGGGAGGAGTCCGAGGAGGGCGTCATGGTCGTTCTTGGGGCGAAACAGGTTAGGACCGCAGCGGGGAAAAGACCACCCGACCCGCTGGCGGCGGCCTCTCGTGCAGGTCGCGGCGCTTGGGCCCCTGGGACGGATCGGTTAGCTTGCGCCGCCGCGCGCTCCGCGCCTCTCCCCCGGCCCCCTTCCCGTCATGCTCCACCTCTGGCCCCACGCCCTCCTCTTGCTCCAGGAGACGGAGACCCCCGCAGCGAGCGGCGAGCCGTTCGGCGGCATCCTGATCCCGATGATCGCGGTCGCCGCGATCTTCTACTTCCTCGTGATCGGGCCGGAGCGCAAGAAGCAGAAGGCCCGCGACGAGATGCTGGGCGCGATGAAGAAGGGCGACGAGGTCATGACCTCCAGCGGGATGTACGGGCGCGTGGTCCGGATCCAGGAGGACGTGATCACGCTGCAGGTGGCGGACGGGGTGCGGCTGCGCTTCAACCGCGCGGCGATCCAGAGCGTGCTCGAGGAGGGCGCCTCGGAGAGCAAGGGCGAGGCGAAGCCCGACGCGGAGGCCGCCGCCGAGACCGGCAGCTAGCGCACGGCCTCGGAGGCCGGCTCCGACGTCGGCTCCGGGAGCAATGCGTCGTTCTCCTCCAGCGGCTCCTGCGCGGGCGCGGCCCGTGTCCGCTCCACCTCTCCGCGGAGGCGCTCGGGCGTCTCGGGGAGCGCCTGGCGGCAGGCGCCCTGCGACGGGCCGGCTGGCGCGTCCTCGGACGGCGCGTGAAGACGCGGGCAGGCGAGGTCGACCTGGTGGCGCTCGACGGGATCCGGGTGGTGTGCCTGGAGGTGAAGACCGGGCGCGTCGGAACCCGTTTCCGCCCGCTGGATCGCGTCGACCGAGCGCGCCTCCGCCGGCTCCACGCCCAGGCACGACTCCTGAGCCCGGAGCGCGGTCCGCCGGCGCGCGTCGACCTCCTGGAGGTCGGCTACCGGCGTGGCGAGGGACGCGCACGGCTCCGGCACCTGCGGGACGTGCCCCGTCCGCCGTGAGGCACGCAGGTGCGGCGGCCGGGCCCCCGGCAACGGGTTCCGACCCCAGGACGACCCGGGGTAGGGAGGCCCCGCGCGTGGTCCGAGGACGCCTGCCTCGCTCCACGGAAGCGGGGCCGGGAAGGACCCGCGGAAACCGCTGCCGACCTTCGTTCTGCGGCCCCAATCGTCCGAAGAGGCGGTAGAGTCAGCGCCGGATCGGGACCGGTTGCCCCCCCACCGGCCGGCCCGGGTCTGCGTTCGACCCCGCGAGCGCGCCCGCGACTCCGACCCGTTCGGTCCGATTCCCCATGCTCCACGTCCTCCGCCACTACTTGCCGTTCCGCAAGGCGCTCCTGATCGTCAGCGAGACGATCTTGCTGACCGCCTGCGTGCTCGCGGTGATGTCGACGCACCTGGTGCGGCCGGACGAAGAGCTGATCTACCAGCTCGCGTTCGTGGGACTGGACTCGCAGGAGGCGTTCCTGAGGAGCGTGGTCTCGGCCCTCCTGGCGGCCGTGCTCGCGCAGGTCGCGATCTCGTTCAACGAGCTCTACGACTTCCGGATCTCGGATTCCCGGTACGACCGCGCGGCCCGCTTCCTCGGCTCCGCCGGCAGCGGGATCCTGCTGGTGGCGCTCGTGCTCACCCTGGCGCGGGTGCTCGTCGGGCGCCAGGC
>CAZDYS010000590.1:0-2934 GCA_964509445.1 uncultured Planctomycetaceae bacterium | reverse complement strand
CGCCCCTGGCTCTCGTAGGCGACGAGGACCTCGCCCGCGTTCTCGTACTCGCCCAGGAGTCCCTGCAGCGACTCGGGGCAGGCGGGCGGCGGATCCCCGGCGGACGTGGAGACGCAGGCGCTCAGCGATCCGAGGAGACCTGCGAGGGCCGCGAGCCAGCGGAGGGAGAAGGAGCTGCGAGCAGGGGACGTCGTCGGCATGCCGCGCAGGGTACGCGAGCGGTCGACGAGGCGAGCGCGAAACCCCGCACGGGGGCAGCAGGGGCTTTGAACCGTGCGGGTCGCGCGGCTCCAATGGGCCCATGACGAACGGGGGCGACCGAACGCGCGGCCGCGGCGCGGGCGTGCTGCTGGCGATGCTGCTCGCGGGAGCCGCGCCACAGGCCCAGGGCAACCTCGCGGACGGCAAGTACGACCCGCTGGTCTACTTCGCCTACGACGAGACCTCGCCGGAGGACTGGGAGCCCGTGTTCGAGGCCTACTCGGAGCTGTTGCTCAACTCGACCGAGGGCGGACTCCAGCTCGGGACGGTGCAGTTCACCGTCTGTCCGGACCTGCAGGACGCGGCGGACATCTGGGTCCTGAACGACAACTCCGGTGCGCGCGCGTACCTGAACGGCTTCGGCATCCCGGGCCTGCACATGACGATCTCCCAGACGCACCGCTCGTCGACGGGCGGGGCGCTGGGGCAGTTCGGGCTCGCGCACGAGACCGGCCACTTCCTGTTCGGCGTCTACGACGAGTACCGCGGCTTCATCAACGGCGTGGCGCAGTCGAGCCCGCTGCACTTCTGCTCGTTCGAGAACAGCACCAACACCTGCATCATGGACGGAGGCACCACGGTGTCTCCGAACAACCAGCGCACGGAGTACTGCACGCGTTCCGCGCTCGGTTTCGCGCAGTCCGCTCACAACCGGGGTCTCCTGACGCCGCGCGGCTTCAGCGCGATCACGGACCAGGAGTTCTATCTGGGGCGCTCCTGCTGGGAGCAGATCGAGCGCGACGGCACCGGCGGACTCCGCCACCCGACGAGCGAGGTCGACTTCGGCGTGCCCCCGCACGAGCCGGTGACCTTCGACTACGCGCGGCTGCAGGGAGACCTGGCGGTCGCGCTGGTCGTCGACGTGTCCGGCAGCATGTCCGCCGAGGGACGCCTCGACGAGGCGGTGCTCGGCGCGCAGAACGGCGTGGGGCTGATGCGCGACGGCGAGTCCCTCGCGATCGTCTCGTTCTCCGACACGAACCAGGTCGTGTTCGGGATGCAGAGCCTCAACGCGAACCGGAAAGCCAACGCGAACGCGGCCCTGAGCGGCCTCGTGGCCGGCGGCGGGACCGTGCTCGGACCGGCCGTGGAGCGCGCCGTGCAGGAGCTCGACGAGGTCGACGGCTGCGTCGAGTTCCTGATCGTCGTGACGGACGGCGCGAGCGCGGACCCGGACATCGACGACCCGGACGTCCTGGCCGCTCTCCTGGACCGCGGACACCGCGTGTACGCCGTCGCGGTCGGCAGCTTCCCCGAGACCGCGGCGCTGACCAGCGTCGCCGCGGTCACCGGAGGGAAGTTCTACTCCGTCGCCGAGGCCGGACAGCTGCCGGGCGTCATCGCGCAGATCTTCGCGCTGGCGGGTTCCGGTACCGCGCTCCTGGAGGAGTTCGAGTCGAGCCTGGCCCCGTTCTCCACGGCGGCGCTCGCGTTCGAGCTCGGCGACGTCGGGGCGAACACCGAGCTGCGCGTGGGGCTCGGCTTCGAGGTCGGGGCCGAGCTCGCGCTGCGACTGCGCGCTCCGGACGGCTCCCTGGTCTCGTTCGACGCGCCGCCGAGCGAGGCGACGGCCTTCGCGAGCGACGTCCAGAAGGCGCTGACGCTCCCGGACGCACAGCCGGGGACCTGGACCCTGGAGGTCGAGGAGATGGCCGGTGCGCCCGCGGAGTACGACCTGTTCGCGTTCGTCGAGGCGCCCACCTTCGACGTGACCACCGGAGCCCAGGCGCCCGCGGTCCGCTACCCGGAGCCGATGCAGGTCTCGGTCAACGTCGTGTCCTCGGTGCCCGTCGCCGGGGCCGAGGTGACCGGGCGCGTCGACCGACCGGACGGCTTGTCGGTGCCGGTGACGTTCTTCGACGACGGCCTCGCGGTGCACGGCGACGCGCGGGCCGGGGACGGTCTCTACAGCACGCTGTTCGCCCGCTACGCGCAGGACGGCGCCTACACGTTCCACATCGAGATCGACGCGCGGGAAGGACGGGCCTCCTCGAACCTCGAGTGCGGCGTCTTCGGACGCGGCGGCGACGGCGAGGAGGGGCAGAGCACGTTCCCGATCCCGTCGTTCACCGCCTGCACGTCGCACGCGGTCACGCTCGAGGGGTTCTCCGGCATCCGCACCGGCGCCGCGCGGCTCGAGCCGCACCGGGCCGTGGACGCGCCCGTCCGCGTCCGGCTCGATCGCGCGCCCACCGCGATCGGTGGCTTCCGCATCGAGGTCGCGGAGGACGAGCCGGTCGTGCTCGGACCCGTGGAGCTCGCCGTTCGCCGACCGGGTCGGGAGCCCGCGGGTGCGCAGGAGGTCCGGCTCCACCGCGACCGGGACGGAGACGGCGTGCTCGACGTGCCCTCCGTTCCGCTCGCCTTCGGCACGCTCTCGGGCGACGGGGAGCGCCTCACCTTCGCCCTTCCCTGCGGTGCGGAGGACCCGTCGCGCGAGCTCGCGTTCCTGGAGGCCGGCGAGACCCACTCCTTCCTCCTGGTCGCGGGCTACGGGCTCGACCCCCAGCCGGCCGTCCGCTCGGCCGACGAGGACGAGGCCGCGGGGGGAGCCGGGGGTTGGGTCCTGTGGCCGTCCGCTCCGCCCGCAGGGCTCGCCGGGCGTTCGCTGGCCGTCGCCCTCGCTCTGGGCGTTGCGCTCCTCGCCGCCACGTTCCTGCTGCGCGGCCGGCG
>CAZDYS010000589.1:0-2938 GCA_964509445.1 uncultured Planctomycetaceae bacterium | reverse complement strand
GAGGTCGCCGAGGCGCCCTTGGACGGCGTGTCGCAGCGCAACCGCATCGACCTCGCGCACCTGCCGCGCAAGACCCACGTGCCCGCGCTCACGCGGTTCCTGCTCGATCCGCACGAGGTGCGGCCGTCGGGGCGCATGCCCGACGTCGGCCTGGACGAGACCGAGGCCGGGCTCATCGCGCGCTACCTCCTGCGCGACCAGGCGGAGGGCGGGCTGCGCTCGTTCCCGGGCCTGCTCTACGAGTACTACGAGGAGGAGAGCTGGGCCGACGCGCCGGACTTCGACGCCCTCGAGCCCCTCCGGATCGGTTCGGTCGAGAGCCTCCGGCTGCCGGCGCCGCCGGAGCGCCGCGAGGACTGGTTCGGCTTCCGCTTCCTCGGGTTCCTGCGCATCGACGAGCCCGGGCGCTACACGTTCGCCACGACCTCCGACGACGGCTCGCGCCTGTCGATCGACGGAGAGGTCGTCGTCCGCAACGACGGCTTCCACCCGATGGTAACCGAGAAGGGCAGCGTCGAGCTCGAGGCGGGCCTGCACGCGATCACCGTGACGATGTTCGAGGGTGGAGGCGGTGAAGGGCTCGAGGTGCTTTGGCAGGGACCCGGCTTCGAGCCGCGGGAGATCGACGCGGACCGGCTGTCGCACCGCGCGGCGTCGCTCGCTCCGAAGGCGGCGGACTTCCACTTCGACGAAGGCCTGTTCGTCCAGGGGGCCCAGCTCTTCGGCACGCTCGGCTGCGCCTCCTGCCACGAGGCCGGCATGCCGGGCCTGGACCTCGGTCCTCCCTCCGTCGTCGCGCCCGCCCTCGAGGCGCTCGATCTCGCGAGCGACCGCTCCTGTCTGTCCGCCGAGGCCGCGCGCTTCGTGCCGCGCTACCGGCCCGAGATGCTCTCCGAGGACCTCCTCGCCGCGCTCGAGCATCCCGCGTGGTGGGACGAGTCCGAGCGCCCGCAGGGTCGTCTCGCCGACACGCTCGAGCGCTTCCGCTGCGTGTCGTGCCACTCGCGCAAGGGCGAGGGCGGGCCGGCGGAAGCGCGCCTGCCGTACTTCTACGTGCTCGGCGACGCGGAGCTCGGCGACGAGGGGCGTATCCCGCCCGAGCTCGACGAGACCGGCGCGAAGCTGACCGACGAGTGGCTGCACGCGGTGCTCGACGAGGGCGCGCGCGCGCGGCCCTACATGGCGACGCGCATGCCGCGGTTCGGAGCGGAGAACCTGGAGGGGCTCGCGGAGCTCTTCCGTTCGATCGACGCGCGGCCGGGAGACTCCGACCCGCCGCCGTTCTCGATGACGTCGGTCGAGGAGGGGCGCAAGCTGGTCGGCACGCGCGGCCTCGGCTGCATCAACTGCCACCAGTTCGCCGGGCACGACTCGCTCGGCGTCCCGGCGGTCGACCTCGCCGATCTGACCGAGCGCCTGCGCCCGCAGTGGTTCCAGCGGATGCTGCTCGACCCGGTCGGGATGAACCTGAACACGCGCATGCCGGAGTTCTGGGTCGACGGGAAGAGCCCGGTGGAGACGGTCCAGGACGGCGACCCGGCGCGTCAGATCGACGCGATGTGGAGCTACTTCACGCTCGGCGACGCGATGCCGCTGCCGCACGGCCTGGACATTCCGGACGCGGCCTACGAGCTGGAGCCGGTCGACCGCCCGGTCGTCGCCGGCGTGTTCATGCGCGACGTCGGTCCGCGCACGGTCGTCGTCGGGTTCCCCGAGCACACGCACTACGCGTTCGACGTCGAGCACTCGCGCCTCGCCAAGCTCTGGCGCGGGCGCTTCTTCAACCTGCGCGGGACCTGGGAAGGACGCGCGGGCCAGCTGGAGCTCCCGCCGAGCAAGGACGTGCTCGACCTGCCGCGGGGTCCGGTGCTCGCCCGTCTCCGTCGCGCAACGGATCCGTGGCCGCTGGGCGTCGAGGAGCAGACGATCCGCGCCTCCGGTCGCAGCTACGACCCGGAGCGCCGGCCGATCTTCCGCTATCGCTACGGAGACGTGCGGGTGGCCGAACGCCTGATGCCGCGCATCACGGCGGAGGGGACGGAGATGGTCCGTCAGCTCGAGCTGCGCTCTCCGGAACAGGTCGAGGACCTCTGGTTCCAGGGGGCGAACGGGCGGCAGCGCGTGGTGTTCCGCGCGACGAACGAAGGCTTCCGGGCCGAGATCGAAGAGGTGATCACGTGGTGAATCCGCTCGTCCTGACGTCTCTGTTGCTCGTCGCGAACGACGACCCGACCGAGTCCGACTTCTACGAGATCGTCACGGTCCAGGTCCCCGAGGAGGTCGTGCTCGAGGCCAGCGGGCTCGCGCTGCTCCCGGACGGACGTCTGATGGTCTGCACGCGGCGCGGCGAGGTCTGGATCGTCGACGACGCGCACGCCGACGACGGGCGAGCGGACTTCCGGCTCTACGCGGAAGGACTGCAGGAGCCGCTCGGGCTGCTCGTCCACGACGACGGCTGGATCTACGTGGGGCAGCGTGGGGAGGTCTCGCGCATGCGCGACGTCGATGGAGACGACCAGGTCGACGAGATCGAGACCGTCTGCGACCTCTGGTCGATCAGCGGCAACTACCACGAGTACCTGTTCGGTCCGCGGCTCGGCCCCGAGGGCGACCTGTGGATCACGACGAACAAGCCCTTCGGCGGCGAGCCCTTCGGTCGCGTCGACTGGCGCGGCTTCGCGCACCGCATCCGCCTCGACGGAGAGCTCTCTCCGGTCGCCTGCGGCCTGCGCTCCCCGGCCGGCGTCGAGGTCGCGCCCTGGGGCGACGTGTTCTTCACCGACAACCAGGGCGAGTGGTGCGGGGCGAGCAAGCTCTCCCACATCGAGCCCGGGGACTTCCACGGGCATCCCTGGGGCGCGTTCTCCTGCGACCAGCCCGAGTGGCCCTACGACGACCCGGGGGATCCGCCGGACGGCATGCTGATGCCGAAGGTCCC
>CAZDYS010000588.1:0-2944 GCA_964509445.1 uncultured Planctomycetaceae bacterium | reverse complement strand
TCCGGGGATCTGACGCTTGAAGTCGTCCTGGGCGGCGAAGAACGCCGCGTGCGGGCCGCCGAAGCCCAGCGGCACGCCGAAGCGCTGGGAGTTGCCGACGCAGACGTCGGCGCCGAACTCGCCCGGGGCGCGCAGCACGGTCAACGACAGCAGGTCCGTCGCGACGACGAGCTTCGCGCCGGCTGCGTGCGTCCGCTCGGCGAAGCCCTCGTAGTCGAGCACGCGTCCGTCGGTCGTCGGGTACTGCACGAGCGCGCCGCAGACGTCGGCGTCGTCGAAGGAGAACGACTCGTGGTCTCCGACCAGGACGTCGATGCCGAGGGCGCTCGCGCGCGTCTGCACGACGGCGATGGTCTGCGGGTGACAGGCTTCGGAGACGAAGAACGCGCCGCGCTTCCCGCGCAGCGCGCGGTGGGTGAGCGTCAGGGCCTCGGCCGCGGCCGTGCCTTCGTCCAGCAGGCTCGCGTTCGCGAGCGGGAGCGCGGTCAGGTCGCTGACCATCGTCTGGAAGTTGAACAGCGCCTCCAGACGGCCCTGCGAGATCTCCGCCTGGTAGGGCGTGTACTGCGTGTACCAGCCGGGGTTCTCGAACACGTTGCGCTGGATCACGCCGGGCATGACCGTGTCGTGGTAGCCCTGGCCCAGGAGCGAGCGGAACACCTGGTTCTTGTCCGCCATCGCGGACAGGTCCTCCAGGAAGGTGCGCTCGCTCTGCTCGGGGCCGATCGCCAGCTCGCGGTCGAAGCGGATGGAGGCCGGCACGGTGCGCTCCACCAGCTCGTCCAGGCTCGAGAGCCCGAGCGTTTCGAGCATGGCCTCGACGTCCGCGGGGCGCGGGCCGATGTGACGGCGCGTGAAGGTGTCGGTGGGGGCGAGGAAGGAGGAGGTCAACGCGTTCTCGCAGGCTCGGGGTGGGGGTGGAGGATCCCACAGAATCAGGCAAACGGGGGATCGGTTCCAGTCCCGAGGACGCCGAGCGTTCGATCCGAGGGGCTCGGGCGCGCATTCCGCGATCCGGACCGGATTCGAGACGCGACAGGGCCCTCCCCGCGGCTGCGGGGAGGGCCCTGGGACGGAGGATCGTGCGAGCCTCCGGGACCTCGGGGGGTCGCCTCCGAGATCAGCGCGCGCGCACCGCGCTCGCGTCCAGCGGGACCGGATTCGGGAGCACGGTCTCGGCGTAGACCGGGTCCGCCACGTGGCAGGCCTCGCAGCCGGCCTGGAGCGCACGCGAGGCGGCCCACCGGACCTCCTGTTCGAGGTCGACCGCCTGCAGTCCTCCGAGCGGCTCGATCGCGCCCGCGCCCGCCTCGACGCCGAGCCGCTGCGCGAAGCCCGCCCGGAGCTCGAGCTCCGTCGTCGTCGCGCGGCCGAGCCCGCTGCCGAAGACGCGCGTGGTCCCGGCGGGGACGCGCAGCAGGGTCGGAGCGTCCCCTGCATGGGTCTTGCTGCGACTGCGGACGCCCCCACGCTGGGTCCAGACCTCGAGCGCGAATCGCTCGAAGTCGCCTCCCTCTCCCTCGGGCTCCTCGAACTGCAGCGCCGCGAGGCCCGGGAGCGTCTGTGCCCCGAGATCGATGGCGGAGCCCTCCTCGATCCAGAACGACACGCTCTCGAGCCAGCCCTGCTGCGGCGCGCCGATCTCCAGGAGGTACTCCCCGTCCTCGAGGTCCGTGATCGCGAGGTCCAGGCGCCGGTCGTACACGCGCCCGTGGTCCGCGCCGCGCTTCCAGAGGCGGGTGACCACGTCCTCGACCGGCTCACCGGCGCGGTCGACGATCGAGAGGGTCAGGCTGCCGCCGGCTTCCTCGAGCGCGAAGCGCTGGTAGGTCGCCTCCGTGTGCTCGACGGGCTGGGGCTCGGGCCAGGCGACGCCGAGGTGCGCGAACGGGGCGTGGTCCTCGGAGCCCGCGGGCGCGTGCGTCGTCAGGGAGAAGCCGGCGTTGGGCAGGTTCGCGAGGCGGAACCGTCCCTCGTCGTCGGTGAAGCAGGCGTGGGAGATGCGGGTGGAGCCGGTCCACGCGCTGGCCACCACGCGCCAGTTCGCGAGCGGCTTCCCGGCGGCGTCGACCAGCAGGCCGCGCAGCTCGAGGCCCGGCAGGAGCTCCGCCTGCCAGGTGGCCTCGCTGCCGGCCTCGACCGTACGCGTCGTGGTCGCGATGCCCAGGCCGGCCTTCGCGGCGACGAGCTGCAGCTCGCCGGAGTGGACGGTCTCCAGCTCGTAGCGCCCCTCGTCGTCGCAGGTCGTCTCCGCCAGCACGGTTCCGTCGGCGTCGACGACCGCGAGACGGGCTCCGAGCACGGGCTCTCCCGCACGGTCGATCACGCGCCCGCTCAGGTGCGTGACCAGCAGGGTCTCCGTCACGTCCGCGAGGAACGCGATCCGCTCGGCGTTGGCGACCTCCAGGTCCAGGCGCGCCTGGGCCAGGGCGTCCTCTGCGTAGGCGATCTCCTCGACGACGTCGAAGTCGTCGTAGAGCAGGGGTACCTCGAGGCCGACGCCGAGGTTGTCACTGGACGGACAGTGCGCCTCGTCGCTCCAGCCGCGCAGCCAGGTCCGTCCCGCGTCGTCCAGGAGCGCGCGCGGCGCGCGTCGGAGCGAGTCGTTCCAGGTGCCGGTGACGATCTGGAACGATCCGGAGGACACCGGATCTCCGGCGCCGAAGGAGTTCGTGACCTCGACGAGCGCGCCCAGGACGACCGCCTGGGGCCTCCGCGTCGCGAGGTGCACCTCGAGGTCGTCGCCGGCCCCGGTGTCGAGCCGACGGAGCGTCGAGAGCTGTCCGTCGGGCGTCTCGAACCGGTAGGCGAGCTCTCCGCTCGGGACCGCCGCGGCGATCCGGAACGCGAAGCTCCCGTCGGGCCCGGCCGTCCCGAGGAGGTTGAGCTCGTGGCCGAGCGGAGCCGCGTAGACCTTCGTGTGACCGAGCGCGAGTCCGTCCTG
>CAZDYS010000587.1:0-2944 GCA_964509445.1 uncultured Planctomycetaceae bacterium | reverse complement strand
GTCCGGCCCCCCCGCGCCGGGACCTCCCGAGGCACGGGACGGCGAGGACCGCCGCCGCTCGCGCCCGCTCCCAGCCGGCCGGAGGCCCGGGGTCCGTCGCTCCCCCAGGGAGCCGCCGGCGAACCCGAGGCCTCGCCCGGATCTGCTCTCGCCGCTTGACAGCCCCCGCGCCGGAACTAGCATGGCCGGCCCTTTGCGGCGTCGGAGCCGCAGAAGCTCATCCTTTAGGGAGGCCCTCTTGGGACGCTACACCGGACCGAAATGGAAGCTCGCCAGGCGGGAAGGCCTGGACCTCTTCAGCCGCGGATCCGCCCTTACGGCGGACACGCCCCTCAAGCGTCGGGACTATCCGCCCGGCGTGCACGCCCAGACCCGCAAGAAGATCAGCGAGTACGGTCTGCGCCTGCGGGAGAAGCAGAAGCTCAAGCGCATCTACGGGATGCGTGAGCGCCAGTGCCTGCGGTACTTCCGCGAGGCCGTGCGCATGAAGGGCGATGCCGGTCAGAACCTCCTGAGCCTGATGGAGCGTCGCCTCGACGCGACGGTGACCACGGCCGGCTTCGCGATCACGATCGCGCAGGCTCGCCAGCTCATCGTCCACGGGCACTTCCGGGTGAACGGACGCCGCGTGAACGTCCCCTCCTACCGGGTGCGTCCCGGCGAGGTCATCGAGGCGGGCCCGAAGGAGGGCACGCAGAAGATGGTCGAGACGAACCTCGAGCTGAACAAGATGACCCCGATCCCCTCCTGGATGGAGGTCGATCCGAAGGAGAAGAAGGCGACCATCACCGGGATCCCCTCGCGCGAGGAGTTCCCCTACCCGATCGTCGAGAACCTCATCGTCGAGTTCTACTCGCGCTGAGGCAGCTCCACTCGCGAGGCCTGCGCCTCGACGAGTCCGAACACGAGGCGTCTCTCGCCGCGCACGGTCGCGGAAGAGGCGCCTCGCTCTTTGTCTCGCGCCCCCGCCTCAGCGACGTTCGTCGAGCCGCTCCTCGAGCCGCGCGATCGCGCTCTGCACCTGGGCGCGGTGTTTCGCGGAGAGCATCCAGGCGGGCAGCCGGCTCGCGAGCTGCCGGTTGGCGCGGCCTCGGTCCGTGCCGTCGTTCGTCTCCCGCAGACCGGCCGCGACGTGTGCGCGCAGCCAGGCCAGGTGCTCGGGTCCCAGCGCCCACAGCTCCTCGCCGCAGCACGGGGTGCGGAGCCAGAGCGGGTAGCCGAAGAAGGGGTCCACGGGCCGACCCAGCACACAGCCGGCGTCGCCCTCCCGCTCCGCGACGAACCCGCACTCCCCACAGGTGAGGCGCGGCGCCCCGGAGCCGGACGGACCCGCGGCGACCACGATGGCGCGACCCCCGCAGCGCGGGCACTCCGCGAGGACCCGCGACACGAAGTCGGACAGCTCGACGGGATCGGTGCGGAATCGGTCCATGGGGACAGAGGGGGTCGGCGCGCGGTTCGGGGCCTCCGCGCGCGGACCGCATCCTAAGCGCCCCGCGGCACGGACGCGCGAGGGGCTCCGGGTCGCGTCCCGCGGGCTACACTCGGCCGCATGCGAAGCTCCTCTCCCCTGGGGCGCGTGCCGCCTCCGCGCCTCCTGCGGCTGGTCCCGCTCGCGCTGCTGCTCCTCGCGGGGTGCCGCGCGCCGGCCCCCGCGGACCCGCCGGTCGTGCTGCTCGAGGCCGAGGCCTTCGAGGACCTGGGCGGCTGGGTGCTCGACCAGCAGTTCATGGACCTGATGGGCTCGCCCTACCTGCTCGCGCACGGCATGGGCCGTCCGGTGGCGGACGCGTCGACCACCGTGTCCCTGCCGCGCAGCGGCTCCTGGCGCGTCTGGGTCCGCACGCGCGACTGGGTCGCGCCCTGGGGCGTCGACGGGGCCCCCGGCCGGTTCCAGGTCCTGGTCGACGGACGCGCGCTGCCCGTGTCGTTCGGCACCGAGGGCGATCCCTGGCACTGGCAGGACGGCGGCCTCGTCGAGCTCGAGCGCGGCCCCCACCGCGTCACGCTGCACGACCGGACCGGCTTCGAGGGGCGCTGCGACGCGATCCTCCTGTCCGCGGACCCGACCTGGATCCCCCCGGAGCCGCTCGAGGAGCTCGACCGACTCCGGCAGCGCCTCGCCGGGCGTCCGCTCGAACCGGTCGACGGTGGTGCCTACGACCTGGTCGTCGTCGGCGGCGGGATGGCGGGCACCGCCGCAGCGGTGACGGCCGCGCGCGAGGGTCTGCGCGTGGCGCTCGCGCAGGACCGACCGGTGCTCGGCGGCAACGCGAGCTCGGAGGTGCGCGTCTGGCCCGAGGGGCACGTGAACCAGCCCCCCTACCCCCGCATCGGCGACGTCGTGATGGAGCTCGTGCCGGAGCGTCGCGCGGACTCGAAGAACGCGCAGGGGGCGCACGTCTTCGACGACGACCGCAAGCTGCGCGTGGCGCGCGCGGAGGAACGGCTGACGCTGTTCCTCGAGCGCCGCATGAACCAGGCCGAGGCGCAGGACGGTCGGATTCGCTCCGTCGTCGCGGAGCACGTGCGCACGGGCGAGCGGACGCGCCTGCGCGGCCGCTGGTTCCTCGACAGCACGGGCGACGGCAGCCTCGGCTTCCTGGTCGGCGCCGACTTCGAGCAGACGGACGAGGGCCACATGGGCGCGAGCAACCTGTGGAACATCCAGTGCCTCTGCGACGACGAGGATCCCCTCTCGAGCGAGCTGGCCGCCGCGGTCGAGCTCGCGGCCTTCCCCCACGTGCCCTGGGCCGTCGACCTGCGCGACAAGCCGTTCCCGGGCCGCGACTGGGGAGCGACCGAGCCGCGTGCCGACGGCGGACCGGTCTCGATCGGCAACTGGTACTGGGAGAACGGCTTCGATCGCGACCCGATCCTCGACATGGAGCGCATTCGCGACCAGAACTTCCGCGCCATGTACGGCGCCTGGGACGCGATCAAG
>CAZDYS010000586.1:0-2953 GCA_964509445.1 uncultured Planctomycetaceae bacterium | reverse complement strand
GAGCCCTGGTAGCGCTTGCCGTTCCACTGCGCGTTGTCCTCGAAGCGGCGCTCGCCGGTTCCGCGCAGGATCACGCGTCGCTCCTTCGCGCCCAGCTCGCTCCAGGGCGTGTCGAGGTCGAACCCGTAGGCCTCGGCGATCGTCTCCAGGAACGAGAACTCGACGCGCGGGAAGAGCAGCGCACCGCCGCTCGCGCGGGTCACGGCCAGGCAGCCCTCGCGGATGGACAGGGAGGGGTCCCGTACGAGCAGTCGTTCGCTCGGACGGCGCAGGACGCCCAGGCCATCGCACTCCTGGCAGGCGCCGTGGGGCGAGTTGAACGAGAACAGGCGCGGTTCGAGCGGCGGAGCCTCGCGTCCGCACTCGGGGCACGTGCGCTGCGTGGAGTAGGTCGCCTCGTCCTCCTTGGAGAACACCACCACGTCGCCGTCGCCGAGCTCGAGGGCTCCGTCCAGCGCCTCGCGCAGGCGTGCCTTCGCATCGGCCGTGGCCTTCAAGCGGTCGACGACCACCTCGACCGTGTGTCGCTTGTAGCGCGCGAGCTCGGCCACCTCCTCGATGCGCTGGACCTCACCGTCGACCCGCACGCGCACGAAGCCCTTCTTGCGCAGGTCCGCGAACAGCGCGCGGTGACTGCCTTTGCGGTCGCGCACCAGCGGGGCGAGCACGTGCACGGCCTGGTCCTGGAAGCGCTCGGCGACCTGCAGGCGGATCGCCTCGGGCGTCTGGGAGGCCAGCGGAGTCCCGTGGTCCGGGCAGTGGGCGGTCCCGGCGCGGGCGTAGAGCACGCGGAGATAGTCGAAGACCTCGGTGATCGTGCCGACGGTCGAGCGCGGTCCGCGCTGGATCGCCTTCTGGTCGACCGCGATCGCCGGGGAGAGGCCCTCGACGTGGTCCACGTCGGGCTTCTCCATGCGGCCCAGGAACTGGCGCGCGTAGGCCGAGAGCGTCTCCAGGAACCGGCGCTGGCCCTCGCGGAACAGCGTGTCGAACGCGAGAGAGCTCTTTCCCGACCCCGAGACGCCGGTGATGGCGACCAGGCGGTTGCGCGGGATGTCGGCGTCCACCCCCCTGAGGTTGTTCTGCCGAGCGCCGCGGATGCGGATCTGGTCGCGCTCCGGCGGGCCACCGCGAGCGGCCTTCTGGGACCCGTGCTTCTTCTTCATGGGTCCGGCTGTCGCTGGCTCGCGGGCATCGCTGTGGGAGGGGTCTCGGCCCCCGGGGAACCGCCTCCTCGGAGTTGGTTTCGCGGGGAAAAAGGCCCTCCACTGTACCGGTCCGAGCCGCAGGTGTCGAAGGGCCTCCGGCGCGCGAAATCGCGGTTTAAGCGGGGTTTCGGCCCGCGTGGACGCGCTCCAGGAGCTCGGCGTGCAGGCCGGGCCCCGCGGCGACCACGTGGCCCGTCCGCAACCAGTCGTCGCCGCCCGCGGGATCGGTCACGATTCCGCCGGCCTCGCGGACCAGGAGCACTCCGGCCGCCAGGTCGTGGGGCCCCAGGTGGAGCTCCCAGAACCCGTCCAGGCGTCCGGCCGCGGTGAAGGCCAGGTCCGTGGCCGCGGACCCCGTCCGGCGCAGCCCGCGAGCCACGGCGAACAGGCGCTCGAAGTTCGCGAGGTTGTTGTCCTCGAGCTCCCAGCGCCGGTACGGGAAGCCGGTGCCGAGCACGGCCTCCCCCAGCGCGGCCTTGTCGGACACCTGCAGAGGCTGGCGGCCCCGCTCCGACTCCAGGAAGGCTCCCCCCGCACGGGTCGCCACGTAGGTCTCCCGCAGGACCGGCAGGTGCACGACGGCGACCTCCGGCCGGTTCCCGACCAGGAGCCCGAGGGAGACCGCGAAGAGCGGGATCCCGTGCACGAAGTTGATGGTCCCGTCGAGCGGGTCGCAGAACCAGCGCGGCCGGTCGTCGAGCGCGTCGCGCACCTCCTCCTCGGCCTCGATCGCGTACTCCGGGAACGCCTCGCGCAGGACACCGACGAGGTGGCGCTCGCTCGCGAGGTCGGCCTCGGTCTGCAGGTCGAGCACCGAGCTCTTGCGCACGAAGCGCGCCTCGTCGAGTCGGCCGAGGTAGCCCGCCAGGAGCTCGCCGCTGGTCTGGGCCGCGTCGCGCGCGACGTCCAGCGCGTGCTGGCGCTCCTCGGGGGTCACGCTCACGCCTCCTGGAGCAGGCGGACCAGGAGCTCGTCCTGGAGCGGTTTGAACACGCGCGTGTTGAGACCGCTGAGACCCGGCGGGTACTCCACCAGGATCGCGAACACGAAGGTCTCCCCGTCCGGCGCGACCAGGTAGCCCGACAGCGAGCTGGCCCCGCGGATCCAGCCGGTCTTCGCGAACACGCGGCCGTCGGCGATCGTGCCGCCCATGCGCTCCGCGAGCGTCCCGCTCCGGCCGGCGACCGCGAGCGAGCCTCGATAGAGCCCGCTCGCGCGCGCGCCGCGCTGCAGCACGCCTTCGAGCAGGGCGGTGAGCTGGCGCGCCGTCACGCGGTTGTCGCGCGACAGCCCCGACCCGTCCACCTGTCGGAACCCCTCCAGCGGGACGCCGAGCCGCGCGAGGGCGCCGGCGGTCGCCCGGGCGGCGCCGGTTCGCGTCCCGTCTCCCTCCAGCGCGTTGCCGAGCGCGAGGAAGAGCTGATCGGCGACGCTGTTGCGGGAGTCCGCGTTGATCGGCTCGAGGGCATCGTCCACGGAGGAGCGGAGCTCGGCCACGAACGTGCCGGGAGGCATGCCACGCTGGCGGCGAACGCGGCCTTCGAGCGTGATCCCCGCGCGCTTCAGGCGACCGACGAGGACGCTCCCGAAGAGCTCGACCGGATCGGGGTGGGAGAAGTCCGGGAGGTACAGCGGCGTGCCGGTCGGGATCGAGCCGCGCACCGTGACGGTGGTGGCCGTCGCGCCGACGCGCACGTCGAGCTGGCATTATCGATTCAGCGACGTCCCAATTCTTCATCAACGTA
>CAZDYS010000585.1:0-2959 GCA_964509445.1 uncultured Planctomycetaceae bacterium | reverse complement strand
CTCCTGGGGCTCGAGGGCGCGAGCCGCGGGGAGCTCGCGCGCCTCCTGCGCCACGAGGCCGGGCACGCCTTCGACACGGCCTACCGCCTGTCGAGGCGCACGCCGTGGCGCGCGACCTTCGGCCGGCGCTCCGCTCCCTACCGCCGCGAGTTCACGGTGCGGCCGCGCGCCCGCGGGTTCGTCCGCCACCTCCCGCGCTGGTACGCCCAGAGTCACCCCGCCGAGGACTTCGCCGAGACCTTCGCGCTGTGGATCGCTCCCGGTCGCGGCCGCTCCCAGGCGCGCGCGGACGCGGGCGTCCGCAGGAAGCTGGCGGCGGTCGAGGCGCTCGTCGAGGCGGTCCGGGAAGAGACCCCGCGCGTCCGCTCCCGCGAGGAGACCGAGTCCCTCGCGAAGCTCCCGGGCACGCTGGGCGCGCACCTCCGGAAGCAGCGCCGGCGGCTGGACCGGGAGACGCGCGGTCCCTGGGACGCGTTCCTCGCGAGGAGCTTCGACGGGCCGCCCATCGACCTCGCCGCTCCCCCGCCGCGGACGTCTTCCGCCGCGCGCTGGCTCGAGGTGCAGCGACGCGGCCTGCGGACGCGCCTGGAGCCCTTCGACGCCTACGCGGCGGACCAGGTCCTGGACGCCGTCGTCGCGCGGGCCCGAGCGCTCGGCCTGCGCCTCGCGTCGTGGAAAGGCGCCGTGCGGGTCCCTAAGCTCGCCTCTCTGGACCGCTGCCTGCGCGCGAGCCTGTTCGCGATCGAGCGCGGCACCCACCGCTTCCCTCGCTGACACCGATGACGAGCCTCCGCGCCAAGAAGAAGCTGCGTGTCCTCCTGCTCTGTCACGAGGAGCTCGTGCCGCCCGACTCGATCGACGGCAAGAGCGACGAGGAGATCGCCGACTACCGGACCGAGTTCGACGTGATCACCACGCTGCGCGACCTGGGGCACGAGGCGGAGGTCCTGGGCGTGGGCGACGAGATCGACCTGATCCGACGCGCGACGCTCGAGTTCCAGCCGCACGTGTGCTTCAACCTGATGGTCGAGTACCACGGCGCGGCGCACTACGACCAGCACGTCGCGAGCTACCTCGAGCTGCACAAGCTCGCCTACACCGGCTGCAACCCGCGCGGCCTGACGCTCGCGCGCGACAAGGCGCTCTCGAAGACGATCCTCGCGGCCGAGGGGGTCCCGGTCCCCGCGTTCCACGTCTTCCCGAAGGGGCGGCGCACGAAGCGGCCGAAGGACCTCGGGCTCCCGCTGTTCGTGAAGTCGGTCGACGAGGAGGCTTCGCTCGGCATCTCGCGCAAGTCGATCGTCACGACCGACGAGGCGCTGCAGGAGCGCGCGGCCTTCGTGCACGAGACCGTCGGCACCGACGCGATCGCCGAGGAGTACATCGAGGGGCGCGAGTTCTACGTCGGCGTGCTCGGCAACAGGAAGCTCGAGGTGCTCCCGCCCTGGGAGCTGAAGATCCACGGACTGCCGAAGGGCGCACCGAACATCGCGACCCGCCGCGTGAAGTGGGACGTCGCGTACCAGAAGCGGATGCAGGTGAAGAACGGGCCGGCGGACCTCCCGGAGGAGCTCGACCGCGCGGTCCGCGAGGCCTCCAAGGCCACCTACCGCGCGCTGTCGCTCTCGGGCTTCGCGCGCCTCGACTTCCGCCTGCGCCCGGACGGACGCTTCTACCTGCTGGAGGCGAATCCGAACCCGGACCTGACCTTCGGCGAGGACTTCGCGGACTCCGCCGAGGCGGCGGGCCTCTCCTACGACGAGCTGATCCAGCGGATCGTGGAGCTCGGGCAGCGCTATCCGGCGGCCTGGAAGGCCCACGAGGGCTGAGAGCCGCTCCTGGACCCCGGTCGCTGCGAGGCGCCGGGGGTCGCCGGCGCACGGGGCCGGCAGAGGCCCCCACGGCGCGCTGTGGCGCCCGGGAACCCGCCCGGGAGATTTTTGCGATCTCCTAGGCTTCGCGGGACCCCACGTTTTCCACGCCCGGCGGTGGACCCTCCGACCCCCGTGTGGCACAACCTGCGCCGCGTTTTCCGCGGAGTTCACGAATTCGTGATATCCACGGACTGCGTGATCCGCGCATGACGAATCCCCCGGACTCGGAGGCCCCGGCCCCCACCGAAGCCCTGACGGAGATCGACGAGCCGCTGCTCGCCGAGCTGCCGACGTTCGAGCTCTTCTTCAAGACGTTCGGCTTCAAGCGCGTCCACGGGCGCATCTGGGGGCTGCTGGTGCTCGCCGGGCGGCCGCTCTCCTCCAAGGAGATCTCGGCGCAGCTCGCGCTCTCGCAGGCCGCCACGTCGACGACGCTGAACGAGCTCGCCGAGTGGGGCGCGGTGCAGTCGGCCTTCGACAGCTCGCGCCGCTGCCACCTGCACTCCCCCGTCGGCAACGCGCTCTCGATCGTCGCCACGGTGTTCCGCCGTCGCGAGCAGGTCGTCTTCCAGCAGTTCAAGCAGGCCGCCGAGCGCAGCCAGAGCTTCATCCGCGACAAGCACGGCGAGCGCGATCCGCGCGTCGTGACGCTGCGCTCGATCATCACGACCTGCGACATCGCCGAGGCGTTGATGCAGCTCGTGCTCGGCGCGGTCCAGAACGCGATGAGCGACTCCGAGAGCGTGCTCTCGCGCGCGATCAACGCGGCCTTCAAGGTCGGCGTCGGCGCCCCCGCGCGCTGGTTGTTCCCGGGGGCAGAGCTCGCGGACGAGGACGAGGCCGACGAGCTTCCGCCGCACGTGATCGAGCCGGCACCGGACGCCCACGGGACCGGCCCCACCGCATCCGACCCGCGCGAGCGCGCGAAGGAGGCTGCCAGTGGCTGACCTCCCCCGCATCGTGATCACCGGCGTCGGGCTGACCAGTCCGAATGGAAACGACCTCGCGTCCTACCGCGAGGGCCTCCTGAGCGGGCGCTCGGGCATCCAGCCCTACGAGATCCGGCACTTCGGGAAGACCTTCGC
>CAZDYS010000584.1:0-2969 GCA_964509445.1 uncultured Planctomycetaceae bacterium | reverse complement strand
CTCCAGCTCGGACGCCGCGCTTCCAGCTCTCCGGCCAGCGCGTCCACGGCCGGTGCCTCCAGGTCCCCCAGGAACCACAGCGTGACGTGGAGTCCGTTCGCCCGCGGCCGGCGCCAGTCCTCCGCCGGGAGCACCGCTCCCGCGGCGGCGTCGACCCGGCCGGCCAGCTCCGCCGGCAGGACCAGCGCGAGGAACACCCGCCGCGGCCGCGACGGACGCTCCTCGGGGACGCGCGGAGAGAGAGGCGCTCGCGTCAGGGCGTCACGAAGGAGCGCAGCTCGTCGAAGCGGCGATCCACGGACGAGCGCCCGTGGCTCGCGAGGCCCTCGAACCCGAAGCCCTCCACGCAGTAGGACGCGGTGACGGTGCCGTAGAGCATCGCGGCGCGGACGCTCGAGGGGGTCAGGCTCTCGGTGTGGGAGAGGTAGCCCATGAACCCGCCGGCGAACGAGTCCCCGGCGCCGGTCGGATCGACCACGTCCTCGACCGGGTAGGCGGGCAGCGCGAAGCGCGCGTCCTTCCCGATCCAGAAGGCGCCGTGCTCCCCCTTCTTCAGGACGACGAACTCGGGGCCGAGCTCGAGGATCGCCGCGGCCGCGCGGATCATGTTCCGCTCGCCGGTCAGCATGCGCGCCTCCTCGTCGTTCAGCACCAGCCCGTGGATCGAGCGCAGGAGCTTGCCCAGGTCCTCGCGGTCGTTCTCGATCCACAGGTTCATCGTGTCCGCGACGATCAGGCGCGGCCGCGTCATCTGCTCGAGCGCCTTCAGCTGGATCTTCGGCTGCGCGTTCGCGAGGAAGACGAACTCCGCGCCCTTGTACTCGTCCGGGACCTTCGGGTCGAAGTCCGCGAACACGTTCAGCTGCGTGTCGACCGTGTGCCGCGTGTTCCAGTCCGCCTCGTAGCGACAGGCCCAGAAGAAGGACTTGCCGGAGGCGTGCTCGACGCCGGCGGTGTCGATGCCGCGCGCCTGGAAGTCCGCGAGCGCGTCCGCCGGGAAGTCGTCGCCGACGACGCCGACCAGCCCCACCGGTCCGAACTTGGAGGCCGCGTGCGCGAAGTGGGTGGCGGAGCCGCCGACCAGCCGGTCGCGCTTGTCGTAGGGAGTCTCGATGGCGTCGAACGCCAGGGTGCCGATGACGACGTGATTCATGGAGGGGATGGGGACGCGGGGCGTCACTCCTGACTGACCTTGACCTCCGCGCGGGTGCCCGGAAGCAAGAGGAAGAGGCTACCGATGATTCCGAGGCCCAGCAGCATGCACAACCGGAACGTCACGCTGACCGCGACCCCCAGCGCCCCGGACAGCTCGATCATCTCGAACAGCTCGCGGTAGACGAACTCGCCCAGGCCCCAGCCGCCCGGGGCCAGCGGGATCGCGCTGACCATGTTCGCGACGGGAGCCAGCACGAGGAAGTCCTGCAGCCCGGCCTGGGACGGGCCGATGCCGATCGCGCGCGCGAGGAAGAAGACGCCGGTGCAGACGACCAGGTGGTTGCCGAAGGAGAGGACGAACGCGAGCACGATCTCCACCGGGTGCTTCAGGTACGTCAGCGCCGCCTCGTCGATCGAGCGCAGCTTGTCCCCGAGCGGCAGGCGATCGACCAGGGCCGACAGGCCGAGCTTCTTGCGCAGCGGCTTGTTCGCGTAGAGCGCGGCTCCCACGGCGCCGGCCGCCAGGAGCCCCAGGAGCGGAGCGCGCAGCGCGAGGAACGTGTCGCCCGACAGGAGGATCACCACCACGGCGAGGATCGCCAGCGCGGCCAGCCCGATCACCCGGTCGATCACGACCGAGACGACGGCGTCCGCGCGCCGACCGGGATTCTCCTTCGCCGCGATCACCCCTTTCACGAGGTCGCCGCCGGTCATCCCCGGCATGACGAGGTTGAAGCAGAAGCCGACGTAGGTCAGGCGGAAGGCGTTGAACCAGCTGGTCGGGCAACCGGCCATGTGCAGGAGCCGCCACCAGCGCGTCGAGACCAGGAAGGTCGCGCCGACGAACAGCGCGAAGGCGATGCCCAGCCCGCTCCCCTCCATGTCCTTGAAGGCACGCGTGATCGACGGCTGCCAGTCGTAGCCGTCGACCTTCCCCGCGCGGCGCGCGACCTCGAAGGCGGTGCCCTCGCGGGCCGCCGTCCGCGCCGGGTCGGGCCAGGGCGCGTCGAGGTTCAGCGGCGGGTCGACGGTGAACCGGACGCGGTCCTCCTTCCAGTCCCCGTCGAGGTGCCCCTCGATCGTGATCTCCTCCTTGCCCGCGTGGTAGGTGAGCGCGTCGTCCCAGGGCAGCGTGTAGGCGATCCAGCCCAGGATGAGCAGCGCCGCCGCGAGCCGCAGAACGCCGAGCAGGCGGTTCTTCTTCAGCTCCGGCACGGAGTCCGAGGACTCGGGTTCTTCGGCGGCGTTCATGGGCGCGGGCTCACTCGCCGGTCGGGAGCGCGGCCCCCGCCTGGAGGTCCTCCCACCAAGCGATCCAGTGTTCGGGGTGCAGGTTGGGCTCCATGCCCGAGAGGCGCTCCATCGCGCGGCAGGCGGCGACCTGGAGCGGCCCCTCGATGAACTGGGCGAGCAGCGCCACGACGCGCTCCATCCAGGCGGTCTCGGCGCTCGCGCGCGCGTCCGCCAGCGTGGCCTCGGGCAGCGGCGCGCCGTACCGCGCGAGCCCGCGCAGACAGGCGAGCACGGGCTCGATGGTGTTCTCGGAGAGACCGGCCTCGTAGGGCGCCGGATCCCGGCCCTCGGACAGCTCGATCCAGGAGGCGATGGCCGCCCCGCGCACGCGGTCCGCGCGGTCCTCGACCATCGCGGCGAGCGTCTGCTCGAGGCAGCGGCGCGCGAGGTCCGCCGAGAGCTCCCGCACCGGCCCCAGCGCGTCCGTGCCGTAGCCCACGCGCCGCAGCAGGATGTCGCAGACCTCCAGCGCGCGCCGGCCGCCGTCCCGGTCCAGCGGGAGCGCCCGCACGGCCTCGGCC
>CAZDYS010000583.1:0-2972 GCA_964509445.1 uncultured Planctomycetaceae bacterium | reverse complement strand
TCGCGCCAGAACGGGTCGACCTCGTCGAGCAGCAGGCCGAGGGCCGGGCCCGTGACGTAGGCGAAGGAGCGCACCAGGCTCGGCCGCGTCGCGAGACCGTCCAGCAGCCCGAGCGCGAGCCCGACGCGGACCTCGGGATCGTCGCTGCACAGCCGGACGCCCGTGTACTCCGCCGACCCCTCCATGCGCTCGAGGTCGTCCTCGGACGCGGCCGCGCCGGGGACCAGGGTGCGGCGCCAGGCCCGGAACAGGAGCGCATCGCGCGTCGCCTCTTCCTGTGCGTCGACGTCCTGTTCCAGAAGCGCGCGCAGCGCCGCGGCGAGCGCCTCGCCCTCGAGCCGCAGCCACAGCCGACCGTCGTAGGTGTCCAGGTGCGAGCACGGCGCGCTCCCGTTGCGGGCCGCGATGCCGAGCGCCGGCTGCGCGTTGTGGAAGGACTCGTGCAGGAGCAGGCAGGCGCGCGGAGCCTCCTCCGCGGGCAGCGGCCACATCAGCATCGTCCAGCGCGTGCCGAGCCACTCCGTCGCGAAGTTCGCGATCACGCGGTCGTCCGGGAAGCGCCCGGTCCACAGGCCCTCGGTCGCGGCCAGGACGCCACCGGAGTCGGCCTGGTTCGTCACGACCGCGCGCGTCGCGGGGTCCACGAAGAGCAGCGGGAACGCGAGCGGCATGCCCCAGAGCTCTCCCGCGTCGGTGTCCGCGCGCGCGTTCGCCAGGTCGAAGGCGGCCCGGGCTCGGTCGAGGTCGATGGGGGAGGCGACGGGATCCTGCGCGGGGGCGAGCGTGCAGAGGACGGCGAGCGTGGAGGCGATCATGGGGTTCTCGATACCCCGTTCCGTCCGAGGCGAACAGACCGCAGCGGGTAAGGAGAGCGTCGCGCGTGCGCGTCGGCCTCCCGGCTACTCGCGCGCGCGCAGGAGCGGGAACGCCAACTGTCGCCCGAGACCCGCGGGCATTTCACGATCCTGGGGATAGCCGATGCGCTCCGGCGGTCGCTCTCGCGGCCAGTAGGCCGTGCGGAACAGCCAGTCCCAGACGGACAGCACGATCCCGTAGTTCTTGGAGACGCCGCCTTCGCTCGACGCGTCGTGGTGCCACAGGTGCATGCGCGGGCTGTTGAGCACGTAGCCCAGTGGACCGAGCTCCAGGCGTACGTTCGCGTGGTTCAGATGGCCCCACAGCGTCGCGAAGATCGCGACCCAGAAGAGCGGCGCTCCGTCCCCGCCCAGGAGCGCGAGCGGGACGTAGAGCAGCGAGCGGTACACGACCAGCTCCGCCCAGTGGAAGCGCATGTTCCCGGCCCAGTCCATGTGCTGGATCGAGTGGTGCACCTTGTGGAACTGCCACAGGAACGGCGACTTGTGCAGGAGCACGTGCACGCACCACTGGAGGAAGTCCGAGACGACCAGGTAGACGAGGAACTGCGCCGCGAACGGGAGCCGCGCGAGGGCGCTGCCGTCCTCCGCGAACGGGAGCCAGGGCCCGAGCGCCTCGCGCGCCTCGAGCGCGAGCCAGCCGCTGACCCCGCCGGCGACGAGCGCGTAGAAGTGCCCGTTGAACGCGAGGTAGAACAGGTCGTTCGCGAGCTGCGGACGCAGCACCCGCTGCCGCGGGCGCGCGGGGGCGACGCGCTCCAGGAGCGCGATGGCGACCGAGATCGCCAGCAGCCACTGCCAGTAGCTCACCGCTCGCCCCAGTCCCAGCGTTCGCGGACGAGCAGCTCGCCCCAGGTCTCGTCGTAGGGGTGGACGCCCTGGACCCGCTGCTCGCCGCGGACCAGCGGCTTCCCGGTGTTCGCCCACTCGAAGATCGAGCCCTCGAGGTTCTGGACGTTGCGATAGCCGCGCCTCTCGAGTTCCCGCGCCAGGTGCGCGGACCGGTAGCCGATCGAGCAGTAGACGACGACCTCGCGGTCCTTCGGAGCCCCCCGCAGCTCCGCCAGCGCCGCCTCGAGATCCTCGGCGGAACGTGCCCCCGGAAGGTGACTGACCGCGTACTCCTTCGGGGCGCGGGCATCGAGCAGCAGCGGGAGCGGCGTCTCGTCCTTCGCGCTCCGCAGCTGCGCGGCCAGCTGCTCGACGGTCCTCCTCGCGACCTTCGGGAACTCGCGCCGGATGCGCTCCTTCCAGCGCCCGAGCTCGCGCTTGCCGGCGCCCAGGACGTAGTGACGCACGTGGGTGGTCCAGCTCTCTCCGCGCAGGCCCGCGCGCTTCGCGTCGGCGAAGGCGGTCTCCCACGGCACCTTCTGGTCGAGGGTGCGCCAGGCCAGCCACACGGCCGCCGCGGCCTCGCCGTCCCCGTCGACCAGGAGGAGCTCCCCGGTCTTCGTCACCCGGCGCTCTTCGAGCATCGCGCGCAGCTTCCCGAAGAGCTCGTCGCTCGCGCGCGTCGGCTCGCGGGCCGACAGGTGGTGGACCTCCAGGCCGAGCTCGCGCCCGAGGTCGCGCAGCGCGCCGTTCGAGGTCCGCCCGCGCAGGTCCACCAGGTGGGTGAGGCCGGAGGCGGCGAACGCCCGCAGGGTGGCCGCTCGGGGCGTCCCGCCGAACCGCACCCGCCCGTCCTGGGCCAGGGGCCTCATCCCGGGCTCGTCCCGCACCACCAGGGGGCGCACGACGGGGGCCGGATCGCGAGGAGCCGGATCCTGGCCTTCGGGCTCCTGGGCGAAGGACCCCAGGAGGCAGAGCAACAAGGAGAGGGCGGGCATCCCGGGATCCTAGTCCCGGCTCCCTCGAAACCCCGCTTGACAGTCCTCGGAGAGCCGTGGCAATGTATTGCGCAACATGTTGCGGAAAAGAAGAGAGCCCATGCACACGTCCCTCGTCCCCGTCCTGCTCGTGGTCCTCCTGGCTCCGATCGGGGCCGCTTCCTTCTCCCACGGCCCTTCGCGGCGGGAGGGCACCGGCGTCCCTCCCGCGCCCGCGATCGGGCCGCCGGACCAGGTTGCCGCCGGGGGGGGGCAGTCGGCCGTCGCC
>CAZDYS010000582.1:0-2975 GCA_964509445.1 uncultured Planctomycetaceae bacterium | reverse complement strand
AAGGTCTGGGGCGGACGAGCCCTGGAGACACGCTTCGGCTTCGAGCTACCCGCAGGCAAGCGGATCGGCGAGACCTGGGAGATCGTGGACCGCGAGGGCGAGAACTCCGTCGTCGACGGCGGCCCCTTCGACGGGCTGCGCCTCGCGGACCTGATGAAGGAGCGCGGTTCCGAGCTCCTCGGTTCCGCGCCGGCCTCCCGGAGCGGGCGCTTCCCGCTCCTCGTGAAGTACATCGACGCTGCCGACGACCTGTCGGTGCAGGTGCATCCGAACGAGGAGGCGGCGGCGGCCCTCGGTGGGGCGGCGGAGTCGAAGACCGAGGCCTGGGTGGTCGTGGACGTCGACGCCGGCGGGAAGCTCTACGCGGGGCTCCGTCCCGGTCTCGATCGCGCGCAGTACGAGCCGGTCGCCAGCCGCGCGGAGGGCGTCCCGCTCCTGGTCGACCACGACGTCGCTCCCGGCGACTGCGTGCTCGTCCGCGGCGGGACCGTGCACGCGATCGGCAAGGGCGTGACGATCCTCGAGGTGCAGGAGAACTCCGACACGACCTACCGGCTGTACGACTGGGGGCGCGTCGGCCTCGACGGGCAGCCGCGCGAGACGCACGTCGAGGAGGCGATGGCCTGCACGGTCTACGATCGCGTGGTGGAGCGGATCCGGCCGAGCGGGCTCTCCGACGAGCCCGAGCCGCTCGTGCACAGTCCGCTCTTCGGGCTCGACCGTCTGCGCCTGACGGAGGCGCGCGAGGAGCCGGCCGCGGAGGCGTTCCGGATCTACGCGGTCCTCTCCGGGAGCGGCGCGATCGTCGAGGAGGGCCGTTTCTGGAGCCTCGAGACGGGTTCCGTGTGGCTCCTGCCGGCCAGCTTCGGGGCGCACCGGATCGCACCGGCCCAGGACGGCTTGGAGCTGATCGTCGCCCGCCCCGGCGCTTGAGCCGCTATACTCCTCGCCCGCTCGGCCGAGCTGCGCACGCCTGCGCATCCGCGTCCCGAGCCTGACAACCATGAAGAAGAAGCGAACTCCGGCCGGGAGGCCCGAGACGCTGCGCGCACCCGTGACGGGGGACGACGGCCTCATCCGCCTGAATCGTTACCTCGCGCTGAACGGGATCGCGTCGCGCCGTCGGGCGGACCAGCTCATCGAAGAAGGCGAGGTCATGGTGGACGACGAGATCGTCACCGAGATGGGCCTCAAGATCGATCCGACCAAGCAGCGCGTCGAGATCGACGGCGTGGTGCTGCGACCGGAGGGCGAGCGCAAGCAGTACTACCTGCTCAACAAGCCGTCCGGCGTCGTGTGCACCAACGAGGAACGCGAGAACCGGCCGCGCGCCATCGACCTGATCTCCGACAAGCGCAAGGGGCGGATCTACACCGTCGGGCGTCTGGACGAGGACACCGTGGGGCTCGTGCTGCTCACGAACGACGGTGACTTCGCCTATCGCCTGAGCCATCCGCGCTACGGGATCGAGAAGCTCTACCGCGTGGTCGTCCACGGGCGCATCACCGAGGACGCGGTCGCGAAGCTCAAGAAGGGCGTGCGGCTGCCCGAGTTCCGCGCGACCTTCGATCGCGTGAAGGTGCAGAAGCGCAGCGAGATGCGCTCGACCCTGCTCGTCACGCTGCGCGAGGGCAAGAACCGCGAGATCCGACGCGTGTTCGCGAAGCTCGGCTTCCCCGTGCGCGACCTGCGCCGCGTCGAGTACGGCTGCCTCTCCGAGCGCGGCCTCAAGGTCGGTCACTGGCGTCCGCTCCTGCGCGAGGAGATCGCCGAGCTCCTCGAGCTCGCCAACGAGGAGAACGCAGGGCCGCCGCCGGCGAAGGTGCGCGGTCCGCGCAAGCCCGGTCGCTTCGGAGCGCCGGGTGGGAAGGGTCCTCGACGCGGTGGATCGAACGCGCGATCCACCGTGCGCCGCGGCTGAGGAGCCCGTCTCCCCGAGAGGTTCCGGCCGCGCGCAACTCGCGCCATCGCTCGACCGCTCGCACCGGTGGAGCGATGGCTCGCGATCGGGCCTCGACGCGCGCTTGTCCGGCTCACGGAGCGCGCGCACCTTCGCGGTCGAGCGTCCGCAGCAACGAATCCAGGGAGCCATCCGACCCCTGAGGCGAGCGGACGGTCGACGACCGCCATGAGCCCCTCCACGCTGTTCTTGTTCGCCCTCTGCCAGGCCTCGCCGGCGCTCCAGGATCCTCGACCGCCGCTCCGCGCTCCGCGTGCGGTCTTCGCGAACGAGGACCCGACCTCCTCACGCACGATGGTCCCGCAGCGCAGGCCCTGGCCCGGTTCGCGTCGCCGCGGCGTCTACCTGAAGCTCTTCGGCGGTCTCGGGCAGCTGCAGGACGCGGACCTGGCGCTGGCCGACGGCATCGGTGGGTTCTCCGAGGGAGACGTCGCGTTCGAGGTCGGCTTCGTCGCCGGGGGCGCGGTGGGGTGGCGGTTCTCGGACCACTGGGCGCTCGAGGCGGAGGTCGCCTTCCGGCGCGACACGATCGACTCCTTCGAGGCGTCCGGGACGACCGTGGCGGACAGCGGCGACTTCTCCTCCACCTCCGTCCTCGCCAACCTCCTGTTCTCCTTCGACACGAACTGGAGGCTCGACCCCTACGTCGGTCTCGGCTACGGCTTCGTGGATCGGCTCGACGTCGATCTGGACCGCGCCGGCGGGTTCACCGGAGACCTCAGCTACCGCGGCGACTCGTTCGCCTGGCAGGCCCTGGTCGGCCTGGAGGCCCGCGTCCACCCGCGCTGGAGCCTGTTCCTCGAAGGGCGCTACTTCGACGTGCTCGACGGAGACCTCGACGGAACGGACAACCCTGGGGACGTCGAGACGGAGGTCGGACACGTGGGACTCACCCTCGGGCTGACCTTCGGGCTCTGAGGTGCCGAGAACGCGGACACCGGGCCGCGCCGACGACCGGATGGGCGGGAGTCTCACCGTCTCGGGGCCATTGGGCTGACTCCCGTTCGGAACGCCG
>CAZDYS010000581.1:0-2976 GCA_964509445.1 uncultured Planctomycetaceae bacterium | reverse complement strand
CGGCGCGCCGTAGCCTGGCCGCGGGTCGATACTCCAAGGCGCTCGAGCAGCTTCGGGTACCGCGGGGCGTCGACGAAGCTGATCTCGTCGGGGCCGGCCTCCTGGAGCGGGGCCGGGCCGGAGAGCACGCGGTCGCCATCTCCCTCGAGAGAGGCGCCGCAGAGGGCTGCAAGCTCGGAAGCGGTGCGTGTGGGCATGGGAACGGAGGCTCGAGTGGAGCTCCTCGAAAGCCTTCCTACTGTGCGGACTGGCCCCCAGGACACGAGATCGTCGAACCTCAGGGTCTACTCAGCGCGAGCCTCGAAGTCAATCGACGGCGGGCTTCCCGGGGTCCGGGAGGCCCGCGGGAGCTCAGTAGCTGACGTTGAACGCGAACACGCGCTCGCGGTCGCCGGGCTCGTCCGTGAGCGGCCAGCCGAAGCTGAAGGTCAGCGGCAGGGGCTGCGTGATCCCGAACAGGAAGCCGACCGTGAAGCGCAGCTCGTCCAGGTCGACCTCGAAGTCGTCGGGGTCGAGCACGCCCCAGTCGAAGAAGAGACCGCCCTGGACGCTCTCGTACTCGCGGTAGGTCCCGGGCTGGACCTGCTTCACGATCGGGAAGCGGTACTCCATGGTTCCGTGGAGCATCGTCTGCCCGCCGATCGGGAAGCGGTTCTCGTTCGGGCCGACGCCCCGGAAGCGGTAGCCCCGCAGCGTGTTCAGGCCGCCGAGGAAGAAGCGCTCGCTGTAGGGCACGCTGTCGCTCCCGCCGATCGGGACGCCGACGGCCGCACCGATCTGCAGGTGGTAGAACGGCGAGATCTTCTCCGGGTCGTCGTCGAACTCGTTCCACCAGTCGAAGCGCAGGTCCGACTGGATGAACTCCGCGTCGCTCCCGAGGAAGTCCGTGTAGATCCGGTTCTCGAAGTTGAACTGGATGCCGTTCCGTCGGTTGATGAGGTTGTCGACGGACGTGTGGCGGTAGCCCAGGAGGATGTGGGCGAGGTCGATCTCGCCGCGCTGCTCCTGCTCCCGGAGGTCGGCGGGGACGGTCAGGGGCGTGGCCAGACCGGGCTCGCCTCCGCGGGACAGGTCCGACACGTCGACCGACCCGAAGGACAGGCCCGCGAAGACCGCGGCATCGGGCGTGACGTTCTTGCCGACGCGGATGCTCGCCGCGGAGCGCTGCTCGTTGTGAGAGCGGTAGAGCCGCAGCCGGCGCGAGACGTTCACCGAGGCGCTGATCCGCTCCTCGTGCCCACGGAACAGGTCGGGCTCGCGGAAGGAGACGTCGAAGAACGAGACCTCCGTACCCGGCGAGGCCCGGATCTGCAGGCGCTGTCCCGCGCCGTGAAACGCCTGGCGCGTCGAGACGTCCTCCACCGTGGTCCAGAACGACGTCGGCATCCTGGTGATGTCGAAGTTGTCCATCGTGAGCTGGACCGTTCCGAAGGCGCCCGCGTTCGTGCTCACGCCACCGGCGATCTGGAACGTGAGGATCTGGCCCTCGTTGACGACGAAGACGAGGTCCTTCCAGTTCGGGTCGTCGGTGTCGCGGTAGCGGTACTCGGGCTCGCGGTGCGTCAGGTCGAAGCGATCCGAGAACCAGCCCGTCGACTGGATGCGGCGCCGCGCACTCTCGATCTCCTGGGGGTCCGCGAGGTCCCCCGGGTGGATCGGGATGAGGCGTCGGATGACTCGGTCCTCGGTGTGCAGGTTGCCGACGATCGGGATCTCGCGGATGAAGATCTTGCGACCCTGGGCGATGCGGTAGGTGACGTGGACGATCGGCTCCTCCGCCTCGAACGTCAGCACCGGCTCCAGGAACTGCCAGCGATCGGCGTCGTTGAGCGTGATGTGGGAGATGTAGCCGCGCTCGCCGTAGAACTTGCGCAGCTCGCTCGCGTCCTCCTGGTGCAGGCGGCGCTCGTAGACCTCCCCCACGCGCAGTTCGAGGAGCTCGCGCAGCTCGTCCTCCTCGAAGACCAGCGGTCGCGCCTGCAGCTCCTCGGAGTTCGGCAGGACCTGGACGCCCTCCAGGGTGAGGGAGCCGACGGTGTAGCGGCCGCCCTCGTCGATGGCGACGTGCGCCGTCACCCAGCTCTTGTCGGCGGAGAACTCGAGGCGCTCCAGCTCGACGATCGCGTCCAGATAGCCGAGGTCCCGGTACACCTCGCGCATGGCGATGATGTCGCGCTCGAGCTCGGCCTGGTCGAAGGCGTCGGGGAGCAGGCCGAACAGCGCCGGGCTGCTGAGCTTCACCTCCGCCAGCTTCTTCAGGCCGCGCCGGAAGAGCAGGAGGTGGCGCCGGTCGGGCAGGGACTCGTTGCCCGTGAGGACGATGTCCTTCACGCGCACCTTGGGCCCCTCCTTGATCTCGAAGATCACGTCCGGAGCGCGGTACTCCCCCGTCTCCTCGTCGACCCCCCCGACCCGGTCCACCACGTCGACCTCGACGAAGTGGTAGCCCTCCTCCTTGTAGCGGCGCGTCAGGCGGCTCGCGATCCGCGGCGCCTGGAACAGGTACAGCTCCTCGCCCTCCCGGAGCTCCGCCCACTCGAGGAGCTTCTTCTTGCCGACGTTGACGTTGCCGATGAAGCGCGGCTCGAGGTCGACCGCGAGCTCCTCGACGATCAGCCGGACCGCGATGCCGCCGGTCTCGAGCGGTCGCTTCTGTACGGCGGCCCGGACGCGATAGGTGTCGAACAGCACGCGGATGCCGCGATCCACGGCGTCCGGATCCAGGATCGCGCCGACCTGGACCCCGAGGGCCTTGACCAGCTGCTCCGACGTGTAGCGCCGGTTCCCGACGACCTCGATGGAGGCGACCACCTCGCCCACCGTGGCCTCTTCCTGAGGCAGCGCGACGGGGACGGCGCCGACCGCGGAGCCGGAGAGTGCGAGGAGCAAGGCCCCCGCGACGCCGCGCAACAGGCGCCCGCTCCACCGCTGCCGTCGTCGGGTCATGCTAGAGCGAGATCGGTTCGGTCGCGGTCG
>CAZDYS010000580.1:0-2978 GCA_964509445.1 uncultured Planctomycetaceae bacterium | reverse complement strand
TCGACGAGATCGCGGAGGACCCCGGACGCTGGTTCGGCCTCCTCGGACGCAAGGCGCTCGGCCTCGTCACGGACGTCGAGATCCCCAACAACGAGCCCTACGAGGCGCGGCGCGCAGACTACGAGTCCCTCCGGCTCGTGCCGATCGGCTTCGGGCTCCTGTTCGCGGGCTGGGTCGCGACGCTGCTCGACCTGCGCCGGAGGAACCGCGACCGCGTGCGCGCGAGCTTCGAGTGGCTGCTGGTCGGCTTCGTCCTCGTGTACGGAGCCACGCTCGTGGGCTTCTTCGTGAACGGTCGCTTCCGGGTCCCGCTGCTGCCGGTCCTCACGGTCGGCGCCGCGCTGACCCTCTGCCGCCTCGCCGCCGCCCTGCGGGCGAGAGACCTGCGCCCGCTCGCCACCACCGGCGTGCTGTTCGTGTCCCTGACCGCGATCCTGCGGATCGACTTCCTGGACGTGCGCGCGAACACGCGCGGCTGGACCGACTACACGCTCGCGCTGGAGGCGCTGGACGCGAAGGACGTCGCGCTGGCCAGCCGGCGGTTCGCCGAGATCGAGGAGCGCGGCACCTTCGTGCGGCTCGACTACTTCAAGCGCTACACCGCACTGTGCCAGAAGAGCGGCGACCTCGAGCGCGGGATCGCCGTGGCCGAGCGCGGCGTCGGGCACTTCCCGAGGGACCCGAGCCTGCTCCTGTTCCTGGCGGCGGCCGAGACGCAGCGGGGGAACTGGGAGCGCGTCGCGACCTGGTCGCGCCGCTACCTCGAGGCCGGTCCGCGCGACGAGATGCCCGGACGGTTCTACGCGTTCCTGGCCGCGCTCGAGCGGGGCGACCGCGACGGCGCGCGCGCCCAGCTGCGGGAGGCGGAGGAGGTCGCCCCCGCGCACGAGCTCCTCCAGGACATGCGACGCCGGCTGGGCGAGCGCTGAACGCGCTCTCAGGGACGTCGCACGAGCGAGAAGCGCACCTCGGTCGTCTTCTCCGCCTCGACCTCGACCTCGATCGCGCCCGCCTCGTAGGCGTCGCCGACTTGCCGTAGGGTCCAGCGTCCGGGTCGGAGCGCGCGGCCGAGGGCGACCGGACCGTCCGTGCGCACCTCGTCGACCCGGTCGTGCCCGCGCGGGTCGGGAGCCAGGAGCTCCGGTCGCACGACGTTGCCGTTCGGCTCGACGAGGTCGAAGACCGGCGGCTCCGCGTCCGGATCGCGCCCCTCCAGGAACAGCACGATGCGTCCGCCGATCTCGAGCCGCAGCGTGCGCTCGAGCTCCTCCGCCGGCCGGGGGGCGAGCAACCCGAGGTCGATCTGGCCGCCGAGACAGTAGGGCAGCTCGTCGAACCCGATGTCCTGCAGCGGCTGCACGTAGAGCTGCGCGGAGTAGGACCCCGACGGCAGCGCGTCGAAGTGCAGCCGTCCGTCCTGCACGAAGGCGGGCTGCGTGGCCTGGACCCCCTTCTCCATCGTCTGCGCGATCACGATCGCGTAGTTCCGCTCGATCGTGCCGGGCGCGTCGTACTCCAGATGCACCGTCAGCGACGCCGGGCCGCCGAGGGACGTGAGCGAGACCTCCAGCTCGGCACCGTCCTGCAGCTGGTCGGGAAAGAACACCGCCTCGCGGTCCTCGAAGCCGGGCGCGCTCACCAGGAGCCGCGCCTGGACGTCGTCCGCGAGCAGGAGGCGCAGCGTGCCGTCTTCCCCCGACTTCGCGCGGAAGGAGCTGGGCGTGTGGAAGAAGACGGGGAACGGGGCGAGCGGATCGTCCTCGAGCAGGAGCTCGCGCGCTTCGGCCTGGGGGACCGGCGCTTCCCCGTCCGTCACGCGCAGCGTGACCGCGACGAGTCCACCCTCGACCTGGATCCCCTCGGCCGGCGCGACGAAGGTGGCGCCCGGACGGCCGACCGGGTGGTAGTCGTAGCGCTGCCCGTCGACCTCCTTCGGGACGACGGTGAGCCGGTAGCTCACGCCGGGCTCCAGTCCCTGCACGGTGAACGCGCCCTCCTCGTCGCAGTGCGCCGTCCCGCGGCGGTGCACCGTCCGGCCCTCGTGCAAGAGGAGCCCGCGCGACGCGTGGGACCAGGTCTCCTCTCCGCGCGGTGCGGACGCCTGCACCAGGGAGCCCGCGGGCGCCGGCCGTCCGTTCCAGTAGGCCCAGCCGGACAGCGTCGCGCCGCGGTCGAGCACGACGTCGCCGAGGTCCTCGACGAGCGGCTCGTCGGTGGCGAGGACCTCGACCGCCGCGAGCGCCAGGTGACGCGGCTGCAGCTTCTCGCCGCTGACGATCAGCGTGCCCTCGCCGGCCTCGGCGAGCTCGAGCACGAACCGACCCGCCTCGTCCGCGTGCACGTCGGGGAAGCTCCGGTACAGGCTCGGGACGCGCGCCCGTCCGGGATCCGCCGCGCGGAACGCGACCCAGGCGTGCGGCACCGGCGCCTCGTCCTGGTCCACCACGCGGCCGACGACCTTGCGCGCGAGGAGCTCCAAGGCGAGCTCGACCTCGAAGAGACGCGGCTCTCCCGCCTCGTCCCCCGCGCGTGGCACCGCCCAGGCGGCGTCGTCGATCACGTAGGGACCCGACGCGCTCGCGAGCACGCGCGTCTCGCCCTCGACGGGTGCGCCGGCCACGCCGAGGTCGACCGTGAACTCTCCGTTGCCCCGGACCTCGAGCGTCTCCGTCGCGCGCAGCCCGCCCGAGGCGCGCACGGTCACCTCGAGTCCCTCCGGCGGATCGATCGGGAGGCCGGTGATCCGACCGACGAGACGCACGGCCGGGAGCCCGGCGGTCGCGACCGGCGGCTCGGCTGCGGGCGCGGGGGCGACCTCGCTGCGCGGCTGCGCGTCGCGGGTGGCCGGCGCGAGCGTGACCTCGCCCGGGACCGCTGCGGGGAGCGCGCTCTCCTGCGCGAGCAAGACCTCCTCCGGAACGACACGCGCGCTCTCGTCGCGCGCGTCACGGGCATAGGCCAATCGATCCTCGACGGTC
>CAZDYS010000579.1:0-2994 GCA_964509445.1 uncultured Planctomycetaceae bacterium | reverse complement strand
CATGGGGTTGCAGAGGTCGGAGGTTCGAATCCTCTCGCCCCGACCATCTATACGGAGTCGCACACCTCGTTGTTGCCTTCGACGAGGAAGGGCCCGGCGCGACCGTAACCCCCGCAGGCCCCCGTCCGTCACTTGGGCATGGCACGGCGAGGTCGGGAGGACGAGCCCGGGAGCTGGCACCACGTGGTCAACCGGGGGATCGCGAAGCGGCCCCTCTTCGAGACCGGAGACGACATCCGCTTCTTCCTGTCTCGTCTCGCGCGCGAGGTGCGAGAGGGTCGCCTCGAGGTGCACGGATTCTGCATCCTGACGACGCATTTCCACCTGCTCGTGCGGAGTCCGCGGGGGGAGCTGAGCGAGGCCCTCCGCCGGGCCCAGAACGCACACTCCCGCCGCTTCAACCGGAAGCGCCGGCGCGACGGTGCGCTGGTGCGCGGACGCTTCTTCTCGAAGCCTGTGCGCGACGACCGCTATCGACGGACTCTGGTCCGCTACATCGATCAGAATCCGGTCCGGGCCGGGGTGGTGGGGCGAGCCGAGGAGTACGCGTTCGGGAGTGCCCGGTGCTACGCGTCCGCGGCGGGGCCTCCCTGGCTCGAGCGGAGCTGGGTCGAGGCGATGGCCTGCCGGCTCGGAGGGCAGCGCACCTTCGGACCGGCGGCTTACCGCGAGGCGTTCTCGTGCGGGGGATCCGAAGGAGCCGAGCTGGTGGAGCGTCGGCTGGCGAGCCGGTCCCGCATCGACCCGCTGTCGGACCTGATCGCCACGACGGCTCCCGCCGTTCGGCGCTGGATGGAGCGCAAGGCGCATCTCGCGGACGGGCACCGCCCGGGATTGCCGGTCTGCACGTTCGGGGCGCTGCAGGCGGCCTTGCAGGAGGACGAGCGAGCCCACGGTCCCTGGCCTGCCTGGTGGGGGCGAAGGACCCGCTCGGGTTTGGAGGTCGCGAGGGTGGGGCTCGCACGTGAGCCCGTCGGAGCCTCGTTCGCCGAGCTCACGGCCCGGAACGGCTGGAGCACCATGCAGCTGCGCCGGATGGCCGCCCTCCACCGCGAAGGAGTCGAGTCGGATCCCGTCTACCTGGAGCGGGCATCGAGGGTCGCAGCGGCCGCGATCGACGCGGTCCTCGGCTAGGGCCCCCGGAGCGGCCCGAGGCAGCGATGGGGTGTGCGGCACCGTATCGTCGTGGGGTGCGAAACGTCCTTCGAGCCGAGGACGAGGCCTTCTACGCCGGACACCGGTCTGCGCGGATGCCGCTCGTGGCGAACGACGTGGTCGTCGTGACCGCGGGCATCCATGCGGGCCGCGGCGCCAGCGTGATCAGCATCGAGTCCGTGCGCCCGGAGTGGACCTTCCTGGTCGAGTTCGCCGACGGCAAGGACGCGGTGCTCGCCCTCCAGCATCTGAGGCTCGGAGAAGCGTGAGAGGCACGAGGCCCTGACAACTAGGTGTGCGGCTCGGTAGGGTCGGTTCCATGGCCTGGGAAGCACTTCACGACCTCTTCGGAATCGACGACGGTTCCCTGCCGGAGATCCGCGTGCGCTTCTCGAGGTCGGACGCGGTGACCAGTGCTTACGCCCTCCTGCGAGCCCGTGCCGGGAACGTCGCCCCCGACGCTCCCACGTTCTGGTCCAACGTCGAGGAAGCCGAGCTTCCGCTGGACGCCGTGGAGAACGCGGCCGCTCTCGTGGCGATGGAGGAAGCACACCCCTTCCACGTCGTGTTCGGAGGACTCCGGGCTCGCGGTGTCGAGCTCCCCGAACTCGGCGTCTTCGTGTTCCCGGACGAGCTGTGTCTCGACTACCGGGGAGGCGCTGCCTGGCAGGACAGACTCGACGCGCTGTTCGTGCTCCTCCGCGAGCTCGTCGCGCTGGACGACTCCGCGTCCGTCACTCTCGGAGAAGGGGCGCCTGCCGACCAGGCCACGCGGTTCCAGCAGGCCTGGCTGCGAGGGGCCGCGGAGTGAACCCGCTGCTGCACATCACGGTCGTCGACGTGGACCCCGCGTTCCTGCGCCTCGAGGTTCGCGCCGCCAGCACGCGGTTCGCCGGGACGGCGCGCATCTACGCGGGGCTCGGGCAGCTGGACGCGTTGGCCTCGCTGCTCGAGGGTTTTCCGAACGCGCGCGGAGATCGACGGCAGTTCGCGTTCGGGGACGAGGAGAACGGTCACGTCGCGCTGCTGTTCCACTGCGAGGAGGCCGCCGGCTCCGCGACCGTCCACGTGACTCTCCAGGACGACGACCAGTTCCACGATCCGGCAGCGGCCTCGTTCCGCTTCTCTGTCGAGCCGGCCGAGATCGACCGATTCCAGGTCCGGCTTCGAGCCCTGGAGCAGGCGCGGTCCGGCGAAGCGCTCCTCTCGGGGGTCGACTAGGGGAAGCGCGGGCCTCCCCCGCGGATCTCGACGGCCGTGGGACGAACCGAGCGCCCGCTAAGGCGCCGGCACGAGGGGAGGCGCGACCTCCGATCGCTGTGCCGCGCTCGACTCGAGCCCGAGCAGCCGGTCGAGGCGCCCGACGCGGAGGCCGCGCTCGTCGAGCCCGTCCAGTACCCGCCCCACGATCTCGAGCACGGTGGCGACGTCCCGTCCGCCGTCGTGGAGCAGGACGACTCCGCCCGGACGGACGCTGCGGAGCACGCGCCGGACCACGGCGTCCGCGTCGGCGGCGCGCGTGTCGCGGCCGCGCGCCTGCCAGCCGACGATCGTGAGGCCGTTGCGCTGTGCCGCCTCCGTCGTCGCGTGGTTGGAGAGGCCGAAGGGCGGACGGTAGAAGCGGGGCCGCGTGCCCGTGGCGCGCTCGATCGTGGCGCTGCAGGCTCCGAGCTCCTCCGTCATCGCGCGCGTGAACAGGAAGTTGTGTGCGTACAGGTGCCGGTGGGTGTGGTTCTCGACCAGGTGTCCTTCCTCGACGCAGCGGCGCGCGAGCGCGGGGTTCGCGGCGACGCGCGTTCCGATCGCGAAGAAGGTGGCGGGCACGCGGCGTGCGGCCAG
>CAZDYS010000578.1:0-2998 GCA_964509445.1 uncultured Planctomycetaceae bacterium | reverse complement strand
CCGTCCGCGAGGCCTACGGCGAGACCTTCCCGATGACCGCCGGTCCGATCGTGCGGCGCGCACGGGAGCTCAAGGAGGAAGAGAGCTACGCGGCGGCCGTCGCCCTCCTGGACGGAACGATGCAGCACCTCCCCGACGAGCCGCTGCTCTCCTACGTGCGAAGCGAGGTCCTGACGGCCGCCGGCCGGTTCGAGGAGGCGGCGACGACTCTCGAGGCGGCGATCGAGCGGTTCGCGAAGGAGCCGCGCCACGCGATGCCCGTCGCCTGGCTGCGACGGCAGCTTCGCGACCTGCGGTCGCAGCGCACGCCGAAGGAGTAGCGGCCCGCGCGGGCCGGCTGCCTCCGCCGCGGTCGGTCGCGGATCCCTGGAGAATCCTCGGGACGCGCGCAACGCAGAGCCGGCTCGGAGCAAGGAACGGGTACCCCCTCCAAGCCCCGGGAAGCTCGCCCATGTCGACTCGTCTCGCTCCGCTCTCTCTCGTCCTCCTCGCCCTGTCGGTACACGGACAGGAGTCCGCTCAGCTCTTCGACGCACCCGTTCCGTTCCAGTCGGACAACGTCGTCGAGATGACCACGCTGCTCGACTACGACGGAGACGGCCTGCTCGACCTCTTCGGAGCCAGCACCGAGGCCTTCGTGCGCGTCGCGCTCGGCAAGGCCGACGGAGGCTTCGAGCTGATACGCCCCGCTCTCGGCCACCATCTCCCCGGCCCGGACTCCAGGCGCCAGAACGCAGCCGCGATCGACCTGGACGGAGACGGCAACGAGGACATCGTCTCGTGCCTCGACTCGAGCTTCGTCGTATGGCGCTCGAAAGGCGACCGGCTTCCCGAACCGAGACACTCCGTGCCCGTCCCCTGGGGACAGGTCCAGGACGTGGTCCTCGAGGACTTCGACGACGACGGGAGGGCCGAAGCAGTCGTGCTCGCGGGGACCTGGTCCGAGACGGACGGCCTCCAGGACGCGGGCCTCTTCCTGTACGGGACGCTCGTGCTCGAGCCGACGCTGGTCGCCTCCCTGCCGCTGCCGGACGGAGGTGGGCGTCGCATCCAGGGAGAGGACTTCGACGGAGACGGCGTCGACGAGGTTCTCCACGCGGGCGGAGACCTCGAGCTCTTCCGCATCGAGCGAGGTGCGTTCGTCTCCGCCGGCCTCCTGCGCACCGGTCTCTCACCACGAGCACGCGCGTCCCTGGGAGACGTCGACGGCGACGGCGCAAGGGACCTGGTGGTGTCCGAGCCGGACGGAACCTACCGCGTCCTGCGCCGGACGGGCCCGAGCACGTTCGCCTTCGGTCCACGCGAGCAGGCGGGCCCGATCGCGTTGCTCGCGGACGTGGATGGCGACGGACACCTGGACGGCGTCTCGGGCGAACGGCGCGCGTTCCTGCTGTCGCACAACGACGGCTCCGGACGCTTCGCGCCACCGCACCGCATCCTCTCCACGGGAGGACTCGTCGGCGCGATGGACCTGGACGGTGACGGGGACACGGACCTCGTCGGGGCACACGCGGTCTTCTACGGCGGGGAGTCGCGGATCGCCTTCGCCGAACCGCACGACGGCGAAGCGCCTCGGGAGCTGCACGACGCCGAAGGGGACGGCGACCTCGACTGCTTGCTCGCGCCGGGCGTCCTCGGCATCAACCGCGGGGACGGGCAGCTGCGCGCGCGCTCCGTCGCCCTGCCCGTCGCGGCGCCCGGCGAGAGCCTCGAGCTGCGTGAGCTCGTCGACCTGGACGGCGACGGCGACCTGGACGGGCTCGCCTCGCGGCTCGCGGCGGGCACGCTCCTCGACGTGCGCCGGCTGACGAATCCCGGCACGGGTGCACTCCAGGACGAAGGCCCGTGCCTGCCGCCGGGCGTGGACTTCGCGGGGACTCTCCCGGACGGCTCGACGCTCGAGCCGGTCACGAGAGGACCGCTCCTCTTCGGCGACTTCGACGGCGACGGGCGCAAGGACGTCGCCACGAACTGGCTCTCGCGCGTGCCTCTCGGCCCCCAGCTCCTCGCCCGCGTCAGCGTGTGGACGCAGCAGCCGGACGGGAGCTTCGCCCTCTGGCTCCACCTCGAGCGCGACGAGCTGCGCGCCGTGGCCGACTTCGACGGAGACGGATTCGAGGACCTCTTCACGCGGGAGGCCCTGTACTTCGGCGCTGCCTCGAGCGAAGCGGTGGCCTCGCGCCCCTTCGCGACGGAACCCGGCAGCCTCGCCGCCTTCGGAGACCTCGACGGCGACGGGGACACCGACGGCCTGTTCGGAACGCGAATTCTCGACAACCTGGGCGAGCGACGCTGGAGGTGGATCACGACCTACTTCGCGAACCGGCGCTCCTCGACGCGCATCGGAATCGCCGACCTGAACGCAGACGGAGCCCTCGATCTCTTTTTCGGAGGCGAGCTCGTTCCGGTCCGCCCCTACGGCGGCAGCGGCTCGTCGTACTCCCTGCGCGCCAACCACGTGTATCTGGGATCGCACGCGCCCGGGTTCGACTTCCGCCGGGTGGAAGGGCTCACGCTCCCCTTCTCGCACCTGGCCGACCTCGACGGGGATGGAGACCTGGACGCCCTGGGCGACGCCTGGGTCCTCCCGGGTCGACGCGTGCGCCTCGAGCAGGGAGGAACGCGCCTCCAGCGAGGTCGCGGCTCACCGGGTCTCGGCGGGTTTCGACCGACCCTCGGGGCCGTGGGTCCGTTCGTCCCGGGCACGCGCGTGACGTTCCGGATCGCGGGAGCGGCGCCGAACGTCCGTGGTCAGCTCCTGGTCTCTCCCCGACTGCAGACCATCGGCTCCCTCCCCCACGGCGCAGCGGCGCCGCTCCTGCAGCCGTGGGTCCGCCTCCCGTTCTTCGCGAGCAGCACGACGAGCGAGGCCGGCAGCGGAAGCGTCGCCATCCCCGTCCGCATTCCGCTCGCGATGGCGGGGCGCACGCTCCACCACCAGGCGATGCTGTTCGACGCCGCGGGGAGCGGAGGACTCGCGAGCACGAACCTCCTGAGC
>CAZDYS010000577.1:0-3009 GCA_964509445.1 uncultured Planctomycetaceae bacterium | reverse complement strand
GACGCCCAGCTCGACGTCGAGGTCCCAGCCGTGTTCCGCGGCGTCGGCGCGAAAGCGCGCCTCGGACGGTTCGAGGTAGGCGAGCTCCCGATCGGTCCACAGCCCGATGTCGTGGTAGGCGAGCGCGGTCTCGACCACCGGGCGCTGCGACTCGTCCCCGTCCAGGAAGTGCATCGCGTAGGCGGCGGTGCGGTGCACGTGGTTGCGGTAGCCGGCGTAGTCCCGTCCGATCGTCTCGCGGTAGGGCGCGAGCAGCGCGTCGACGCGCGGAGAGGGGTAGAGGATGGGGAGCTCGTCGTGCATGTCTCCGCCAGGATACGAAAGCGGGCCCGGCCTCCCCACGAGGCGGGGCCCGCTGCGGAGCGGACGCGGCGGGCGCCGGACGGGCTCAGGCCATCGACACGCCGAGGATCGAGACGCTCATCAGGAGCATCGCGAGGGCGGGGACCGACTTGGTCATCGGGTCGTGGACGCGCGCGTGCATGCCGAGCGCGCCGAGCATCAGGAGCGCGACGATCGACGCGGCGACGAGCGTGACCGAGGGGAGCCACAGGCCCACCAGCAGCGCGAGCCCGGAGCCGATCTTCAGGGCGCCCACGAGGTGGAAGAACCAGGCCGGCAGGCCGTAGGCCGCGAACTCCTCGCGCAGCGTGCGCGCGGTGCCGCCGCGGTAGGAGGTCTCGCGGCTGCGGCGCAGGAGCCAGACGTTCCAGAGACCCAGGGCGACGGCGACTTGGAGCAGGGTGAGCAGGCTGAGCTCGGGCATGGCGTTCGAAGGTGCAGGGGGTGGCGGTGGGTCAGGAGGAGGCGCGGATGCAGTAGAGCTGCTTCGACTCGCGCACCAGCAGCACGTCCTCGGCGATCGCCGGCGTACTCCAGTACAGGCCGGGCAGCTCGTTGACGTGCAGGAGCTCGAAGGTCGGGCCGGTCGTGACGACGGCCGTCTTGCCCTCCTCGTCGAGGATGTACAGCTCGTCGCCGACGACCCAGGGCGAGGCGACGACGGTCACGATGCCCTCGAGGCGCTCGCGGTAGACCTCCTCGCCGGTGGCCGCGTCGTAGCAGCCGAGCACGTTGGTGGAGGCGACGACGTAGACCAGCCCGTCGTGCACGACGGGCGAGGCGAAGCCGGGGCCGGCGCGCTCCTTGCGCCAGGCGATCGGGGCGGGCTCCTGGCCGCGCAGGTCGAGCGTGCCCTCTGCGTCGAGCGGCACGGCGATCAGCGGCCCGCGGCTCATCGGGCCGCTGTTGCCGAAGTAGACGTGCTCCTCGTCGTAGGCGGGGGAGGAGGAGAAGGACCCGCCGATGCCCTCGACGGACCACAGGACCTCTCCGCTGGACGGTGCGTAGGCGACCACGGTGTTCGGTCCGCAGGCGACGAGCATGGTGCGCTCCTCGTGCGTGACGATCGTGGGCGTGCCCCAGCTGGTGCCGCGCGGGCGCTCGGCGCGCCAGCGCTGTTCGCCGGTCTCCGCGTCGAAGGCCGCGAGGAACGAGCGCTCCTCGTTGTCGTTCTGCAGGAACACGAGCCCGTCGTGCGTGATCAGCGAGATGCCCCAGCCGAAGTCGTTGCCGGTCGGGAAGACGCCGGTCTCGACCTGCCACAGCGGCTCGCCCTCGAGGTCGAAGGCCGCCAGCGTGCCGAGGGCTCCGAAGGTGACGAAGACGCGCTCGCCGTCCGTGGTGGGGGACTCGGTCGCGAAGGTGTTCGAGCGGTGGATCCCGTACTTCGGCGCGCACTGGCCGACGTCTCGCGTCCACAGCGTCTTGCCGCTCGCGAGCTCCAGGCAGGTCAGGCGGAAGGTCAGCTCGCCCTCCGGCTTCGCGCCACGGCCCATGGTGCTGGGGTCGCGCGTTCCGGCGGACATGTTGGCCGGCTCCATGCCGCCGGGATCGACGGCGGAGCTCAGGAGCACCCGGTCCCCGATCACGATGGGAGAGGACCAGCCGCTGCCCTCGACGTCCGCCGTCCAGGCCACGTTGCTGTCCTCCTTCCACCGGGAAGGAACCGTTCCGCCCGCGACGACGCTGTTGCCGCGCGAGCCGCGGAAGCGCGTGGAGTGGGCGGCTTCGTCGCCCGGGGAAGCGACGTCGGCTTGGGAGAGAAGGCAGAGCAGGAGCGGAGCGAGCATGGGGGTTCCTCAGGGGGCGGCAGAAGTGCCGCTAGCCCTTCGAAGCCGCCCCCCGCCCGGATGCACGAGCTCTCGGACGCACCTCAGCCCCGCGGACCGACTCGGATGCCCGTCAGGCCGTGGTCGAGGGCGCGTCCCGGGCGCTCGATCGGCTCGGGCGCCCGGGATCGGATGCTCGCATGCCAGTCCTCAATCCGTTCGTCCTGGCGCTGCACCGCCCTCGGGCGGCCGGCTGGAGGACGGAGCCTCAGGCGACCGGGCGGCCTGCGGCAAGGCGGGCATCCGGTCACTCGCCGGGGCAACGGGGGCATGCGAACGAGGTGCCCTCCTTCCCATGCGAGGAGTGGGGTCTTCGCCCCGGCGTGACTCGCTCAACTCCCACCCAAGGCGTGACGCGGTCTGCTCGTTCGGAGTCAGGTTCGGGTTGAGGGTGCCATTCTGGATCAGGATCTCGCGCAGCTCCGGACGGAGGCTCTTGCCGAATCTGTCATCGCGCCATTTCGGCACGAGAGAGCGATTCGCCTGGACGGGCTCGAAGTCCGCGAACCCACGCCGCACGCCGTTGACGAAGTAGTCGAACGCGACGTCCGCGTCCCCTCGCACTTCGATGCTCACGAGGTCGACCGACTCGACCCAGACCAGGGCGGCGCCGCGTGGGGTGAGCTGCACGGAGAGTCCATCCTGCTCCGAAACGAGGCGGAACTCCTCGGGCACCTGGATCCGTGCGCGGCCGTCGCGCAGTCGTGCTTGCCCTCGGAAGTAGGTGCCCGACTCGTTGCCCTCGAGGCAGACGAACCGAATCTCCTTCGAGGCGTCGACGGGGTGTGGCTGGGCGAAGGACTTGGTGCCGGTCGTCACGCTGTCTCCGGCCGCGAAG
>CAZDYS010000576.1:0-3016 GCA_964509445.1 uncultured Planctomycetaceae bacterium | reverse complement strand
CTCCTGGGGCTGGATGCTCTTCGCGATCCTGTTCGCCTGGCAGTTCCCGCACTTCCTCGCGATCGCGTGGCTCTACCGCGAGGACTACGCGCGCGCCGGCATGAAGATGCTGCCCGCGCTGCCCGGTGCCCAGGGCATCGCCGGTCGCCAGGCGTTCCTCTACAGCCTGGTGCTGTTGACCGTGTCGCTCCTCCCGGGCGTCCGCGGAGATGCCGGCATCGTGTTCACCGCGGTCGCGCTCGTGCTCGGGCTGCTGTACGCCGGCGCCTCGGCCGCCTTCGCGTTCCGCGAGACGCGCCGTACGGCGCGCCTGGTCCTGTTCGCCTCGCTCGTCTACCTCCCCCTGCTCTTCACGGCCACCCTGCTCGACCCCGCCGTGTCCGTGGTTCTCCGTCAACCCATCCTGCAATGAGCGACTCCATCGCCGCCTACGACCCCGCGGTCGATGCCGCCCCGCATCACCACCCGGTCTACGACTACGACTCCGGTCCGCCGGTGGAACGCGGCAAGTTCGCGATCTGGCTGTTCCTGGCGACCGAGATCATGTTCTTCAGCGGTCTCATCGGCGCCTACATCGTGCTGCGCTCGGCGACGCCGAACTGGCCGAACCCGGCCGACCGGCTGGCCGTCGACCTGACCGCGGTGAACACCTTCATCCTGATCATCAGCTCCTGGCTGATGGTGAAGTCGCTGTTCGCGGCGGAGAAGGGGGACAAGAACGGCACGCTGAAGTGGCTCGGCGCCACGATCCTCGGCGGCTCGGTCTTCGTCGGCATCCAGGTGTACGAGTACTACGAGCTCATCTTCACGCACCACGCGTACCCGAGCACGGACACCTTCTGGGGCACCTTCTACATCATGACCGGTTTCCACGGCACGCACGTGGTGATCGGCATCATCTGGCTGATCTGCGCCTGGTTCAAAGCGGCGCGCGGCGGCTACAGCCCGCAGAACTACCTGGGTCTCGAGCTCGCCGGTCTCTACTGGCACTTCGTCGACCTCGTCTGGGTGCTCCTCTTCACCATCGTCTACCTGTTCTAGGAGAACGAAGATGTCCGGCGACAAGCACTTCAATGCGGACAAGGTCTTCCTCGGCCTCTTGGTCTTCACGGTCCTCGAGGTCGCCTGGGGAATGGGCGGCGCGAAGATCGAGATGGGCAAGCCGATGCTGTGGGGCGGCCTGATGTTCTTCGCGCTCCTCAAGGCCTGGCTGATCGCGATCTACTTCATGCACCTCAAGTTCGAGGGCAAGATCATCTGGAGCCTGATCCTCCCGACGCCGCTCTTGATCCTGGTGATCATGGGCTACGTGATGAGCGATGTCGCGAACGACGAAGCTCCCTACGACCACGCGATCGGGTCGATGCAGGACGTGGACACCGGCGAGATCCAGCCCCTCGAGGAGATCTGGGTCGACCCGGCGGACCACTAGCGGACTGCGAGCAGCATGAAGGCAGGGTCGCTGCTCCTCGCGGTCGTCGCCTCGGCGTCGACGCTCGCGCTGTTCCCGCTCGCCGCGGGCTGCTCCCAGGGCGTGGCCGTGGGGTCGAGCGGACCCGTGCTGGCGGCTCCGGCGGACAGTGACGAGGTCTTCGGTACGGCGCCCGCGTTCGAACTCCTCGACCAGTCCGGAGCCGCGGTGACGGGGGAGACCTTCGCCGGGGCGCCCTGGGCGGTCGCCGCGATCTTCACGCGCTGCGCGGGGCCCTGCCCCAAGATGACCGCCGCGCTGCGGGGCCTGCAGGACGACCTGGCGGACACGGACGTGCACCTCGTGGCGGTGAGCGTCGACCCGACCTTCGACCGCCCGGAGGTCCTCCGTCGGTACGCGGCCAGCTACACGGTCGACACCGAGCGCTGGAGCTTCCTCACGGGGACCGAGGAGGGCGTCACCGGCTTCCTGAAGGACGGGCTGTGGCTGCCGCTGGCGCGGCTCGAGGATCCGGACCTCCCGCCCGGGGAGCGCCTCACGCACTCGACCAAGGTCGTCACGATCGACGGCTCCGGGGCGCTCCGCGGCTGGTACGACGTGACCGTCGCCGAGGAGCTCGACGGGCTGCGGGATCGTCTGCGCTTCCTCGCGACGGAGTCCGCGGAGTAGCGATGGACGTCTCCCTCCCCGCGGTGAACGCGTCCCTGAACGCGGTGGCGACGGTGCTCCTGGTGGTCGGGCTGGTCCAGATCAAGACGGGCCGCAAGGAAGCTCACCGACGCTCCATGCTCGCCGCGACGGGGGTGAGCGTGGTGTTCCTCGCGTGCTACCTCTACTACCACATGGTGGTGATCCCGGAGCTCGGGCACACGAAGTACCACGGCGAGGGAGCCGCACGCGTCGCCTACTACGCGATGCTGATCAGTCACGTGATCCTCGCCGCGGTCAACCTGCCCATGGTGCTGCGCACCCTGTGGCTCGCCCACAAGGAGCGCTGGGACGCCCACCGGCGCCTCGCGAAGTGGACCTGGCCGATCTGGTTCTACGTCTCCGTGACCGGCGTGCTCGTCTACCTGGTGCTGTACCACTTCAACCCCGCTCCGGAGGCGGTCGGTTAGGATGGGCACGGCCATGAAGAGCGTCCTCCGCACCTCCTTCGCGCTGCTCCTGATCGCGGTGCTGGCGCGCTCCGGCAGCGCCTGAGAGGGCTGCAAGGGAGCGGTCGCTTCCGAGGGCGGTGGGCTCGCCGCGGGGTTCAACGACAGCATCTACTTCATGCTGGGGGCGATGTTCGCGGTCGCCGCCGGCTTCGTGCTGGCGATCCGCATGTCGATGCGCACCGCGATTCGGCGCCGAGAAGCTGCAACCGCCGCCGCGCCCGACCGTCCTTCTCTCGGTGAAGGAGAGGGCTCGACCGTGGCGACTCGCTAGCACGACCCTCGCCGTCCTGGCGACCTTCGGGGCCGGCGCTTGTGGGGAGACCGGTTCGGAACGGGGCGCCGTTTGGGTGGCGGATCGTGAAGGAGGACGCGTGGTCCTCCTGGATCGGCGGCTCGTGCCGAAGGTCGAGCTCTCCCTTCCCCA
>CAZDYS010000575.1:0-3022 GCA_964509445.1 uncultured Planctomycetaceae bacterium | reverse complement strand
ACTCCTGGAGCCCCGCGATCGTGCGGTCCGTCCTGGCGTCGTCCCCGAACGCGACGAGGACCTGGTTCAGGACCACGTCGTTGAGGATCTCGTGGCCCGCCGTGTCGAGGGCCTCGGCCAGTCGTCGTGCGTGGCGACAGCAGCGCTCGACGAGGTCCTCGATGCCGCTGCGCCCCAGGGAGCGCAGCGCGGCCCACACCTCGATCCCGCGCGCGCGTCGGGACATCTCGGGCGTGTGGTCGGTCGGGTCCGGGCGCTGCGTCTGCAGCAGGTAGGGAGCCGTCGACCGCATCGCGGACCGCAGCGCCTCGCCGTCGCGCACCAGCACGAGGCCCGAGTCGTAGGGCACGTTCAGCCACTTGTGCGCGTCGACGGACCAGGAGTCCGCGTCGCGGATGCCCGCGGTCAGGTGCGCGCGTTCGCGCGAGGCGCAGGCCCAGAGCCCGAACGCACCGTCGACGTGGACCCAGGAGCCCGAGGCGCGCGCGTGCGCGACGACGTCGCCGATCGGGTCGAAGGAGCCCGTGTTCACGTTGCCCGCCTGCACGCAGAAGAGCGCGGGCTCGTCCACGTTCGGGAGCAGCTCCGCGCGCAGCCGGCCCTGTTCGTCCGTCGGCACGCGCTCGACCCGCTCGGTGCCGAGCCCCAGGAGGGCGAGGGCCTTGAGCACGCTCGCGTGCACCTCGTCGCCGACGATCACGCGGAACGGAGGGGCTCCGAACAGTCCCTGCTTCTCGACGTTCCAGCCATGGCCGGCGAGCAGCGCGTGGCGCGCGGCCGCGAGTCCGGACAGGTTCGCCATCGTCGCGCCGGTCGCGAAGCCGACCGTGACGTCCGGCTCGAAGTGCAGCGCGTCCAGCAGCCACCCGCGCGCCACGTCCTCCAGGTGGGCCCCCAGGGGCGAGGCGTTGCGCAGGCCGGCGCACTCGTCCCAGGCCGTGGCGAGGGCGCTGGCTCCCGCGCAGGCCGGCAGCACGCCGCCGATGACGAACCCGAAGTAGCGCGGTCCGACCGTTCCGACGGTGGCGGGGGACCCGATCTCGTCCAGCAGCGCGACCACCTCGGCGGGGTCCGTGGGAGCGGGCGGCAGCGGACCACCGAGCTCCTCGAGCCGCTGCAGGGCCTCGGCCGGGGGGAAGACCGGGCGTGCCGCGACTCCGGCGAGGTAGCGCGCCCCGCGCGCGGCGCCGTCCTCCAGACGCTTCGCGATCTCTTCGAACGGGCTCGGTTCCTGGTCGTTCATCGTTCCTCCACGATGCGTCGCACCTCGTCGGCACAGCCCGCGGCGAGCGTCACGCCCGCGCCTCCGTGGCCGTAGACGTGGACGATCGGCGTTCCTCCGGTTCGTTCCTCTCGCTCCAGGCGGACGGTCGTGCGCCCCGGGCGCAGACCGACCCGGATCCTGCGCGGCGCCCGTCCGGCCAGCTCCGGGACCTCCTCGGCGCAGCTCGCCAGGATGTGCTCCGTGCGCTCGTCGTCGGGCGTCCTCGACCAGGCGTCGTGGATCGCGCTCCCGCCCAGCACGACGTCGTCGGTGCGCGGAATCACGTAGCCCGGCGTGTCGGCGGTGCGCTGGAAGAAGGTCCAGCGATCGAGTCCCCCGGCCTCGACGCACACCACCTGGCCCTGGATCGGGTGCAGGTCCTCGTCCCCGCACAGCGCGCGCGCGCCGAGGCCCGTCGCGTTGACGATCACGTCCGCCTCGCCCTCCGCCTCCTCGAGGCGCTCGACCGCGCGCGTCTCGATCGCGCCCCCGGCCGCGTGGATGCCGTGCACGAGCCACGGGAGGTGCCGGGGCGTCTCGATCACGGGGACGCGGAGGTGCCAGCCGCGCGCGTAGCCCGGACCGAGCTCCGACGTGGCGAGCTCCTCGAAGCCCGGGAGCGCGCGCAGCCAGGCCGGCGGCTCCGCGTCCGCGTGCGTTCGCTCCACGCCTCCCACGAGACGGATCCCGCTCGCGGGGTCCTTCGCCAGCGACGTGTAGACGCGCAAGGAGTGCAGCGCCCAGGGGACCACGCGGTCCGCCGGCTGCACCTCGTAGGGGTACCAGATCGCCGCGGCGATCGAGGAGGTCGTCTCGAGCGGGTCGTCCTTGCTCCACAGGCGTACCCGGTGCCCGGCCGCCAGCAGCTCGCGCGCGCACCACAGACCGACGACGCCGGCTCCCAGGACGAGCACGTTCATCGCACCGGGAACTCCTCGATCAGCGGGTAGTCCCGCCAGGTCGCGTGATCGAAATGCCACCATTCGTTCGGATGGACCTCGAAGCCCTCCCTGGACATCGCGCGAATCAGCAGCGCGCGGTGCCATCTTTCTCGCTCCGTTCCGCCGGGATAGTCCGGAGCCGAGCGCGGGGAGAACTCGTCGTAGCCGCTGACCATCGCGACGGCCCGGCCCGAAGCGAGCTCGACGAGCGTCAGGTCGATCGCGCAGCCGCGGTTGTGGCGCGACCCCTGGGCCGGGTCGGCGACGAACCCGCGCAGGGGCTCCGGCGTCGCGTCCCAGAACATCTTGGTCACGCGCCAGGGGCGCAGGGCGTCGTGGATCAAGAGGCCGTAGCCTCGCGGCTCGAGCCAGGCCTGCACGCGGGCGAGCGCCTCGGCGGCCGGACGCTGGGCCCAGGCCTCGGGCAGCTCGTAGAGCGCGACGCCCAGGAAGTTGTCGGCCGTCGCGTAGCGCAGGTCGAAGGCGAGCCCCTCTACGGTGCGCAGGTCGACCAGCTCGTTCGGGCGCTTGCCGGACTCGAGAGGAGGCCGGGCCTCGCGGGCCCGCTCGCGAAGTTCGGAGAGCGGCAGGCGAGGCTCGATACGGAAGCTCTCGCCGTCGCCGTCGAAGCGCCGCCGTTCGTAGCGCACGTCGTCCACGAACAGGGCGCGCGCGCGCCCGTCCGGCTCTCGAGCGAACCGGATCGAGGTCCCGCGCGCGAGCTCGTCCCGCCCTTCCCCGGCCGTGCGCACCAGGCCCAGGCGCCCCTGGCTCTCGTAGGCGACGAGGACCTCGCCCGCGTTCTCGTACTCGCCCA
>CAZDYS010000574.1:0-3026 GCA_964509445.1 uncultured Planctomycetaceae bacterium | reverse complement strand
CGACGGTGGTCTCCAGCGGAGCGCTGAGACAGCCGGTCAGGAGCGGGGCACACAGAAGGGCGAAGAGGAGGGACTTCATCGGATCTGTGAACCTAGCCGCGAAGTCGGTGGAGGTCTACTCGTGCCGGGTTCGCTGCGAGGAGCAGAGAGGCCCTTGGGCAGGACAGGTCGCCTCTGCGACGACTCGCTCAGGGGGTCCGTGGCGAGTTGACGTCGAAACCGGGGGCCAGATCGATCCGGGCAACGCCCACCGGCGCGCGCTGAAGAATGGAACGCTGCGCCGGTTGCAGTCGGCCCTGAAGAAGTACATCCGCGAGCTGCGGCGCGCGAACTGACGCGGCACCTCTCGTAGCTCCCACCGACAGGGGCCCTGCCCTCGCCGGTCGGTAGAACGAGATAAGGCTACCGCGACTCCGACCGCGCGAGCGCCTCGCGCAACCGCTCTCGCGCGTGGTGGAGCCGCGAGTAGACGGTTCCGGGCGAGAGCCCGAGAACGCGCGCGATCTCCGTCTGCGGCAGGTCCTCGAGAGCGCTCAACGCCAGCACCGCCCGCTGTGGGGCCGGTAGGGACGCGATCGCGCGCAGGATGCGCGCGGCTCCGTCGCGTTGCTCACCGCGCATCGCCGGATCGTCGAGGGAGCTCGGCGGCTCCGCACCCAGACTCTCCGACCGCGCTCGGTTCCGAGCGGCAACGCGCGTCGCGGCGCGCACGGCGATGCGGTAGAGCCAGGTCGTCATCCGCGCGTCTCCGCGGAAGGTCAAATGCGCACGCAGCAGGTCCACGAAGGTCTCCTGGACCGCATCGTCCGCCAGGTCGGCCCGTCCCGTCATGCGCAGCGCGAGTGCGAACAGCGACGCGCGCGTCTCTTGAAACAGATCACGCAGGGCTTCGTTGCGTGACTCGCGGGAGCCACGGAGCCCCTCCAACAAGCGCCGATCGTCATCCGCGCGGATCACTCGTCCGACTCCGCGCTCGCGAGGTATCTCCAGACCAGGACCCAGAGCGCGGCCATCACGCCCGCGGTCGTCCAGGCGCGCCTCGGGTCGTCGCCCAGAAGAGCGACCCCGATCAGGAGGACGCAGAGCGGCGGCCCCAGGTAGAGCACGAACAGCCAGAAGGACCTCAGCGTCCGGCTCCTCGTGAGATCCAGCGCGTCCTCGGCTTCGCCGCCGTTCCCGGCGGGCTCTCCCAGGCGCGTCCAGCGCTTCGCTTCGACCAGCTCGTGCGCCGTGCCTCGCATGCGCACGAAGAGGTGCATCGGGAGATAAAGCGCGATCCAAATCGCCAAGACCACGGGCCAGGTCCAGTCCGAGAGCACGAACGCGAGCACGATCAACCCGATCAGCGCCGGCACTCCGAAGAGCAGCACGAGGACCTGGTTCCGGAAGCGACCCTCGATCTCACGGGCACAGTCCACGAACAGCTCGCCGTCGCTCCGCGCGAGCCGCGCACGCCGCTCCCGCACGGCCGCGACGTAGCCGGGCACGTTCAGCACGGCCAGAGCCACCGCGACCCAGGTGACCCCCGGCTCTACGCGCCCCCAGAGGAACAGAAGCCCGATCAGCGCGATCACCCAGCCCAGGTCCGTATAGGGGCGAAGGAGCTGCCGCCGCATGCCCGCGGACACGTGCTCCCAATCCCGCGAAGCGGCCATTCGACCGCTCACGGCGCTCAACTCTCGCTCGAGGCGTTCGAGTTCTTGGTCGTCCATCGCGAGGTTCGAGAGGATCCGGCCGTCGATCCTTCAGGGAATTCGCAGATTTTGTCAGCAGGCGACAGCTGAGGCGACGCCCCGGTGGCGCGACGCCACATCGCTCGACCGACCTCGAGCGGGCGTACGGACCGGCTCGATCCGGGCATTCGCTACCCTGGACCGCACGCCCTGCGCTCCGCGCCGGGCGAGCGACATGACGGAACCCCGGTGGGAGCGCGTAAGGGAGTGGTTCCTCGAGCTGGCGGACCTCCCGCCCGCGGAGCGTGACGAACGCCTGCGCGCGCTCGCGGAGGCCGAGGGCAGCGAGGTCGCCGAGCGCGTGCGCGGCCTGCTCGCACACGACCGCGAGGACCCGCTGGCCGCGCCGGCTCCGGGACCGCGTCGCTTCGGCCCCTACGAGGCGGTGCGACGCGTCGGCGAAGGGGGCATGGGCGAGGTGTGGGTCGCTCGACGCGCCGACGGGGAGTACGACCAGGAGGTCGCGATCAAGCTCCTGCGCGGCGGGACCTTCGATCGCGAGCTCGTCGAGCGCTTCCTGCGCGAGCGCCAGGCGCTCGCCCGGCTGGACCACGAGAACATCGCGCGCCTCCTCGACGGGGGGACGACGGCGTCGGGCGAGCCCTACCTCGTGATGGAGTACGTGGACGGGGTGCGCGCGGACGACGCGGCGGCGCGCCTGCCGCTGGACGAGCGCCTGCTCCTGTTCCTCGCCGTCTGTCGCGCGGTGGCCCACGCCCACGAGCGCGGCTTCGTGCACCGCGACCTGAAGCCTGCCAACGTCCTGGTCCGCACCGACGGCACGCCGCGCCTGCTCGACTTCGGCATCGCCAAGATCGACCCGGGGCGCGCGCTCGAGACCGACCGGCGCGACCTGACGCGCACCGGGAACCGGATGTACACGCCGGGCTACGCGAGCCCCGAGCAGGTCAAGGGCGAGGAGGCCACCGCACGCAGCGACGTGTTCTCGCTCGGCGTCATGCTGTACGAGTTCCTGTGCGGCGAGAGCCCTTGGCCGACGACGACGAACCTCGCCGAGCACGACGCGAACGTGCTCCAGCACGACCCCGCACCGCCCAGCCGCCGCGTGACGGGTGCGGCGCGCACCGCGGTCGCGGCCGATCTCGACGCGATCGCGCTGCAGTGCCTCGCGAAGGAACCCGTCCAGCGGTACGCGACGGTCCACGAGCTGATCGCCGACCTGGAGCGCCACCGTGCGGGCCTGCCGATCCACGCGCGGCGCACGAGCGCTCTGGGACGCGCGCTGCGCCTGGCCCGCCGGCGCCCGACGATCCCGCTGGCCGCGGCGCTGCT
>CAZDYS010000573.1:0-3027 GCA_964509445.1 uncultured Planctomycetaceae bacterium | reverse complement strand
CGCGGGGCCGCCGCCGGGGCCCGGCCAGCGACCGGGCGCGGCGAAGCCTCCCAGCTCCACGCGCTCCCCCGGAGGCGCGCTCTTCGTCCCGCCGGGCCCGCCAGGGGATTCCTGGGCGAAGGCTCCGCCGAGCAGCGTGGCGATCCAGAGGGGGACGAGGGCGCAGAGTCGCATGCCACCTTTTATCGGTCGCGAGGGCCGTTCCCCGTATGATGCGCGGTCCGATGACCACCGAAAGCCTGCCCAGGACCGAACCGATCGACCCGGAACGCTACCGCGACCGCTTTCCGATCCTCGCCAGCACCAACTACCTCGTGAACCACAGCCTCGGCGCGATGCCGCGGACGGTGGAGGACAAGCTGCGCGAGTACCACGAGGCCTGGGCCACCCGCGGCGTGCGCGCCTGGGCGGAGGGCTGGTGGGACACCCCGACCCGGCTCGGGGATCTGGTGGGGCGGATCTTCAACGCTCCCGCGGGCACCGTCGCGCTGCACCAGAACGTCTCCTTGATCCAGGCGATCGTCGCCTCGGCGCTCGACTTCTCCGGGAAGCGCAACAAGGTCGTCTACACGGACCTGAACTTCCCGACCTGCATGTACGTGTGGGACGGGCAGGTGCCGCGCGGCGCGAAGATCGAGATGGTCGCCAGCGAGGACGGGATCACGATCCCGACCGAGAAGCTGCTCGACGCCATCGACGAGACGACCCTGATCGTCCCGATCAGCCACGTGCTCTACAAGAGCTCCTACCTGCAGGACGCCAAGGCGGTCATCGAGAAGGCGCACTCCGTCGGGGCGCTGGTGATGCTCGACTGCTACCAGTCCACCGGGACGGTTCCGATCGACGTGCAGGAGCTCGGCGTCGACATGCTGTGCGGCGGCTCCGTGAAGTGGCTCTGTGGCGGACCCGGCAGCGCGTACCTCTACGTACGGCCCGGGCTGCTCGACGAGCTCGAGCCGCGCATCACCGGCTGGGCCGCCCACGCGGAGCCCTTCGCCTTCGAGCAGGAGCAGCGCTACGCCGAGGGGTCCTGGCGCCTCCTGCACGGCTCGCCCGCCGTGGTCGCGCTGATGTCCGCTTCCGCCGGACACGAGGCGGTCCTCGAAGTCGGCGTCGAGGCGATCCGGGCCTACTCGATCGCGCGCACCGAGGAGCTGCGCCACGACCTCCTCGACCGGGGCTTCCGCATCCCGAGCCCCGCCGATCCCGCGCAGCGCGGAGGCACGCTCACGGTCGGCCTCGCGGAGGACGAGCACGGTCCCGCCTTCGTGCAGGCGCTGGCCGCGCGCGACATCCTCGTCGACCACCGACCCGGAGCCGGCATTCGCGTCAGCCCGCACTTCTACACGCGCGCCTCGGAGCTCACGGAGTTCGCCGAGACGATGAGCGAGCTGCGCTCGACCGGGAAGTGGAAGGACTTCGTCGAGCAAGCCGGTGCCTACTGAGCGCATCGCGTTTCCCGGGCACGGGGGAGACGAGCTGGCTGGCTCGTTCTTCGTCCCCGACGAGCCCCTCGGCGACGGTCAGGCCGTCGTGCTCGTGCACGAGGTGTTCGGCCTGGACCCGGCGACCGAGGACGTCGCGCGTCGCTTGGCCACGGCGGGCTACCACGTGCTCGCTCCGGACCTCTACGGTCGCGAGGGAACTCCGGGGCCCGCGCCCACGGAGGCGGATCCCGCGCCGGAGTGGACCCTCGACCAGATTCGCGCCGCCTCCTCCGGCGTGCCCGACCGGCGCGCGCTCGCGGACCTCGACGGTGCGGCCGGCTGGCTCGCCCAGCACGAGGACGTCGACGCTCGGAGCGTCGCGATCGTCGGCTTCTGCATGGGGGGGACGCTCGCGTTCCTCGCCGGCTGCACCAGCACGCGCTTCGCCTGCGTCGTCGACTTCTACGGGCGCGTGCTCTACGGGGACCTCTCCGAGATCAAGCCCGTGCAGCCGATCGAGATGCTCCTGAACCTCGACCGTCCGCTGCTCGCGCTCTTCGGCGAGGAGGACGCCTCGATCCCCCTGGACGACGTCCGCCTGCTGGAGAAGCACCTGAGCGACGCGAACAAGGACTTCGAGCTGGTCACCTATCCCGGTGCCGGCCACGGTTTCTTCAACGCGCGGCGCGCCCGTCACCATCAGGCTTCCGCGGACGACGCCTGGGCCCGTACACTCCGCTTCCTCGAAGAACGGCTTTGACCGCTCCCTCCTCGCCATGCCCGAGCCCCTGACTCTCTACGACGTCGTCCCCGGAAAGATCATCGCCGACCGCTACGAGGTCGTCGGCGCGCACCGTCAGGGAGGCTTCTCGACGGCCTTCGAGGTCGTGGATCGCTCCGACCAGACCCGCTGCGAGCTGCAGCTGTTCCCGTCCGCGCTCTTCGAGAGCTCGGAGCAGGCCAAGCAGTTCCGCGAGCGGCTCGCGCCCTGGCGCGAGATCGACACCCCGAACGTCCTGCGCGTGCTCGAGATCCTCGACGTGGACTCGGAGAACCTCGCGCTGATCACCGCGTTCCCCGGCGGCGAGTCCCTGCGACGGCGACTCAACCGCGACAAGATCCTGACCCGGGACGAGGTGCTGGCAATCGGCCGCGGCCTGCTGTCCGGGCTGGCCGACATCCACGGCCGGGACCTGGTGCACGGCGACATCAAGCCCTACACGATCGACGTGGTCGGCAGCGGGGGCGCGCTCGTGCCGGCGCTCGTCGACGGAGGCGTCACGCCCGGCCTGTGGATGGCCAAGGACCTGGGCGACAAGACGCAGCTCATCGGGACGCCCTTCTACGCGCCGATCGAGCAGTTCGGAGGCGACGCGCCGGACGTTCGCTCGGACATCTACAACGTCGCCGTCGTGCTCTACGAGTGCATCACCGGCGTCCTGCCCTGGCCCGGCACGAACATGCTCGAGGTCTTCCAGCTGAAGCTGCAGGATCCTCCGGCCATGCGGACCCGCGCCGCGGACATCCAGGTCGACGGCGAGCTCGAGAGCGTCATTCGCCAGGGCTGCCTGGCGGACCGCCGCAAGCGCTACGAGTCCGC
>CAZDYS010000572.1:0-3039 GCA_964509445.1 uncultured Planctomycetaceae bacterium | reverse complement strand
AGAGCGGCTCCAGCACCGCGACGCGGCGCTGGAGACGACCCGCTCCGCGCTCCTGCCGGAGGAGGGGGACGCGCTCCACGGTCTCCGGAGGGAGCCGCTCGCGGGCTCTGCGCGCCGGGCGGCGCTGTTCGGGGCCGCAGGCCGCGGGGACGCGGTGCGCGTGCGCCTGGGACGGGGAGGGCCGGTCGTCGCGACGGTGCCCTGGGACGACGGGTTGCTCGTGGCGACCGCCGGAGCCCTGCGCTCCTGGGACCCGCGGGAGGGCGTCCTGCGCAGTCAGGGGGGCTTCGACGGGATCGTGGCGATCGACGTCCCGGGACGGAGCGGCGTCCGCGAGGCGCCCGGAGGGGGAGCGGTGACGACCCTCGCGGGGCGCGGCCGCCCGCCCTAGGCCTGCCGGGGGTCCTCGCGCTCGAGCAGCGCCACCGCGAGCAGCGTCTTCCCGTCGACCACGGCGCCGCTGGAGAGGATCGCCTCCGGACTGCGTCGCAGCACCTCGAGCTCCTCGTCCTCGTCAGCCTCGAGTCCGCCTCCTGCGACCGGCTCGAGGTCCTCCGCCAGGAACACGAACATCCGCTCCGAGCAGAACCCCGGAGCGGGGAGGAAGGTGACCAGCGGACGCCAGGTCCGGGCGCGCAGCCCGGTCTCCTCCTCGAGCTCTCGCTTCGCGGCCGCCAGCGGTTCCTCGCCCGGATCCAGTCGCCCGGCGGGGATCTCCTCGAGCCAGTCCCCGGCCGCGTGCCGGTACTGCCGTACGAGCACGACGTCGCCCGAGCTCTCCCGCGGCACGACGGCGACCGCACCGGGGTGGTCGACGATCAGGAGCTCTTGCTCGAGTCCCGAGGGCAGCCGCACGCGCTCCGAGCGAAGCTCGAAGACGCGACCCTGCACGAGAGACTCGGAGGAGAGGGAGGTGACGTCCGGGTGGCGTTCCATGGCAGATCGGTGGGGCGCGGCCGCGGCCTCAGGCGAGCTCGTCCTCGAGCTCCTCGTCCCGCTTCGCGGATCGTCGCTTCGACTCCGCGGTCAGGAGGCGCTCCAGCCCCGCGTGGAACGCCATCGCCGAGTTGGCGACGTCCGGTCGCTCGTGATCCGTGGCGAGCTGAGCGAACTTGCGCAGCCGCTTCTGGAGCTTGGGGATCTCCTTGAGCACGGGATCCTCCTTGAGCTTCTGCGCTTCCTGCCGCGCACGGAGCTCCGCGATGCGCGCCTCGAGCTCCTGGATCCGCTCCTCGTCCGTCCGTCGCCGACCCTTCCTGGGACCGGCCGTGTCGTTGGAGTCCATCGTTCGTCCAGCTCCTCGGGAGCCAAGTCGGGGGGTGGGGGAGGCCACGGGACCTGCCGGTCCTCCGCGGTCCAGGACCCCCTGGAGCCTCTCGGGGAGGCCGGGGGACTGGTCACGCCTGAGGACGGTCCCGTTTCGACCGGGACCAATCTAACGCCTGGGGGCCGCGGCTCGGCGACGCGCCGCGTTTCCGCGACCAAGGGGTCGGAGCTGAGTCCCGCTCCGGGGTCTTCCGCCGCGGAAGGCCGTTTGCTACCGTTCTACGCCTTTTTTTGAGCGGTTCCGCACCGCTCGCGGAGGTTCCGAGGCCGTCCGGAGCCTCTCTCTCGCCCGATCCGTTCCAACGCGCAGGCCATCATCGTGCACCGAGACGTCGAGTCCGTTCTCTTCTCCGAGGAGCAGATCCACCAGGGAATCGAGCGCGTCGCGCGCGCCGTCACCGAGGACTTCGGTGGCGAGGAGTTCACGGCCGTCGCGATCCTCAAGGGGTCCTGCATCTTCGCGTCGGACCTGATCCGTCGCATCCCCACGCCGCTCGGGCTCGCCTTCGTCTACGCCCAGAGCTACCGCGGCGGGACCCAGTCCGGAGAGCTGGACATCCACCTGATGCCGTTCGACGAGGAGATCCGCGGCAAGCGGCTGCTCCTGATCGACGACATCCTGGACACGGGCCGCACCATGGCGGCCGTCAAGCGCGCCGTGCTCGAGCGCGGCGCCGCCGAGGTGCGCACCTGCGTGTTCCTCGACAAGCCGTCCCGGCGTGCCGTGGAGTTCGACGCGGACTACTCCTGCTTCGAGGTCGAGGACCTCTTCGTGGTCGGCTACGGCCTCGATTTCGCCGGCAAGTACCGCAACCTGCCCTACGTCGCTGCCCTGCGTCCCGAGATCTTCCAGAAGCCCGTGGACGCGGACGCGGCGGGCGTCTGAGAGGGTCGCCGGCCCCAGCGCGATGAACGAGGTGTACGTGGTCTCCCGCGAGCGCGCGGGCATGGAGCTCGACGAGTACCTCTGCCTCCTGTTCCCGGAGTGGAACAAGGGCTTCGTCCGGCGTCAGATCCGTGCCGGTCAGGTGCTCGTCGACGGGGAGCCGACGCATCCCTCCCGCCGCCTGAAGAGCGACCAGGTCCTGATCCTCGACATCGATCCGGACGAGGTCCCCAAGCCGCCCGTTGCGCCGGCCGTAGAGCTCGAGATCCTGGAGGAGAACGAGCACTGGCTCGTGGTCGCCAAACCCGCGGGTCTGGCGGTCGAGCCCGAGCGCTGGGCGCGCGACGAGGCGTCCCTGTCCGGAGCGCTCCTGCGCGTGGCGGTCGAGCGTGCGGACGAGTCCGACCGGGAGGCCGAGGGCGTGGAGCATCGCCTGCGCCTCGCGCACCGCATCGACAAGGAGACCTCCGGCGCGCTCCTGGTCGCGAAGGACCTGGAGACCGAGCGCGCGCTGCGCACGGCCTTCGAGGAGGGGCGCGTGGAGAAGCAGTACCTCGCGCTCGTCGAGGGCGAGTACCCGCTCGCGGACGGGGAGTCCGAGATCATCGACGCCCCCATCGGTCCGGACGCTCGCCGCAGCGGTCGCATGGTGATCGTGCGCGGAGGCGACGAGGACCGTCCGCGCAAGAAGAAGGGAGCCGCTTCGGGGAAGCCCTCCCGGACGCGCGTCGCCGTGGAGCGGCGCTTTCGCGGCTACACGCTGCTCGCCTGCTCCCCGCTGACCGGCCGCACGCACCAGATCCGCGTGCACCTGGCTCACGTGGGCT
>CAZDYS010000571.1:0-3039 GCA_964509445.1 uncultured Planctomycetaceae bacterium | reverse complement strand
CCCGCCACGAAGCGACTCGCCGCACTCGCCATCCTCGTTGTGGTCGCGTCGACCGCCCTTCAGGGGTGCACGACCAACCATCGCGCAGTGGTCGATGGCGGACTGGACGATGGCGCTGACGTCGTCCTCGCCGAAGCGTTCCTTGTACTCGGGGGCGATGGAGCCCGCGTTCACCCCGATGCGCAGCGCGAGGCCGTGCTCCTTCGCGACGCCGACCAGGAACGCGACCTTGTCCTCGACGGACTTGTCCTTCTCGTGGTGGTGCAGGTGCCCGGGGTTGTAGCGCAGCTTGTCGACGAACGGCGCCACCTTGGTCGCCAGGCGATAGTTCTCCTGCAGGTCGACCGACAGGAGCGCGCTCGTCTTCGCGCGGATCTCCTCGAGTGCGGCCACGTCGGCGTCGCTGTCGATCGCGATGCGCACGAGGTCCGCGCCGGCCTCTTCCAGGAGGTGCACCTGACGCAGCGTCGCTTCGATGTCGCGCGTGCGCGTCGCGGCCATGGACTGGACGACGATGGGGGCCTCCCCGCCGAGCGGGAGGTCACGTATGTGGATGGTTCGGCTTCTGCGAGAGGGGATCATGGCGAGGTCACGCCATCCCCGTGGGACAGCGCGACGGGTATGCTAGCGTGCATCTGATGCAAGCGAAGATCCTGATCGTCGGAGGGGGCGTGACGGGGACGGCGCTGGCTCTGCGCGCCTCGCAGCGCACGGATCCTCTCAAGGAGCCCGTCGTGCTGCTGGAGCGAGCGGAGATCGGCGCGGGATCCTCGGGCGGGTCCGGAGCCATTCTTCGTCAGTTCTACGCGGACCGGCTCCTGTCGCTGATGGCGCGCGACTCGCTGCGCCACTTCGCCGAGTTCGAGCGCCGCACCGGACGCTCCATCGGCTTCGCCCGGACGGGCGTGCTGACCCTAACCGGTCCCGAGCAGCGCGACTGGCACGACCGGATCGCGAGCATCGTGTCCGATCGCCAGGAGCACGGAGTCGCGCTCGAGCAAGTCGACGCCGAGCGCATGCGTGCGCTCCTGCCCGGCCTCGAGGTGCGGGACGGCTCGGTGGGGGTCTGGGAGCCGGACGCCGCGACGGTCGATCCGCACAAGACGCTCGAGGCCTTCGCCGCTCTCGCGCGGACCCACGGAGCGGTCACCCGCCTGGGCGTGCAGGTCGAGCGGCTGCTGGTCGAGGACGGCGTCGTGACCGGCGCCGAGACGTCCGAGGGCACCGTGCACGCGGGACAGGTCGTCGTGGCCGGCGGCCCCTGGACCGGCGAGCTGCTGGCGCGCTCCGGGATCGACCTGCCGCTGCGCGCGATCGTGCCCGAGAACGTGTTCGTCGCGATGCCGCAGTCGGAGCAGGTGCTCGAGGCGGCGGAGGCGGCCGCGGAGGGGAACCTCGCGGAGCGACTCGCGACCGACGAGATCGTCCTCGACACCCCCGCGACGACCTCGCCCGTCCTGATCGACCTCGACCACGCGTTCTACGCTCGCCCGGACCCGGCGCACGCCCGGATGCGCGTCGGCCGGATCGACTACGAGGAGGACGCCGTGCTGGAGCGCGCGGACGACAAGCCCGACGCGGTGCGTCCGCACCTCCACGACTGGGGGCGCGACAAGCTCACCGGTCGGCTGCCGGCCTACGCCGGTCGACCGACCGTGCACGAGGAGACCTCCTGGTACACGCTCACGCCGGACGGACAGCCGATGATCGGGCCGGTGGACGGCGTCCGGGGACTGTTCGTCGCCGCGGGCTTCTCGGGGCACGGCTTCAAGCTGGCGCCGTCCGTCGCGGACGGACTCGTCCAGATGCTGTTCGACGAGCCGGTCACCGCGTTCGACGAGGCGTTCTTCTCGCCGGCCCGCTTCGAGGGACCCGCGGACGCCTGGAGCGGGAGGTTCGGGCTGTGAGGCGCTCGCGATTCGCAGGCTGTAGCGTCTCGCTGTCGCTCCTGTTCGCCGCCGCCTTCTCGATGCCCCAGGACGCGGTCCCGGCGGACACGCTCCCGGACGAGTTGCCGCGCACGGCGCCCCTCGGACTCCCGGCACGCATCGCCGAAGGACACCCTTCCGACGCGGTCGTCGCCCTGGGGCGGCGCCTGTTCTTCGACCCCGTCCTCTCCGCGGACCGCACGGTCGCCTGCGCGTCCTGCCACGATCCGGCGCACGGCTTCGCGGACCCGCGGCCCCTGTCCGTCGGCGTGGGCGGGCGCAAGACGCTCCGCAACGCTCCGACGCTCTTCAACCGGGCGCTCGGCGAGATCTTCATGTGGGACGGGAGCGCGGCGACGCTCGAGGAGCAGGTGCTGAAGCCCATCGGGAACGAGCGCGAGATGGCGCTCGGGACCGACGCGGCGATCGAGCGCCTGCGCACCGAGTACGGGGAGGCCTTCGACGTCGCGTTCGGAGAGCCGGCCACGCCCGAGACCCTCGCGACCGCGCTCGCGGCCTTCGTCCGGCGGCTGTGGCTCGGGGACCAGCCCGTCGACCGCTTCCGCGAGGGCGAGATCAGCGCGCTGAACGCGGACGAACGGGGCGGCATGTGGCTGTTCGAGAGTCGCGGCGGCTGCTGGCGCTGCCACGTCGGGGCCAACTTCTCCGACGAGGCCTTCCACAACACGGGCGTCGGTGCGGTCGAAGGCGTGCCGGAGCCCGGCCGCGAGGCGATCACCGGCCGCGAGGAGGACCGAGGGGGCTTCAAGACGCCGACGCTGCGCGCGCTCTCGAAGACCGCGCCCTACATGCACGACGGCAGCCTCGCGACCATCGAGGACGTGGTGCAGTTCTACCGCGACGGGGGGCACCCGAACTCGCACCTCGACGAGGACATGAAGCCGCTCGAGCTGACGGACGAGGACGCGGCGAAGCTCGTCGCGTTCCTGAAGACGCTCTAGGGCTCAGGCGTTCGGGTCGAGGTCGAAGACGACGCCGGCGAGACCGATCAGGGCTCGTCCGAGGACCTGGCAGGCAGCTCCTGCCGCGACGACACCCAGGAAGAGCGGCGGCAACCAGAGGAGATGCTCGGGAGAGAGCTCCTCCGTCA